>CALGFJ010000231.1 GCA_937881055.1 uncultured Acidimicrobiaceae bacterium
CACCGAGATCTACACTCTTTCCCTACACGACGCTCTTCCGATCTGGATGAGCTTCCGATGAGTCGATACATATCGCCCGCTGTCATCGAGATTCCCCACTGCGTGTGGTTCGTGGCGGCAACTTCAACGACTTCGTTGTCGAAGCTGTCGGCGATGAAGACATCACCCGATGAGTCAGTGACGGTTGCCTCGGGCGAGTTCATCTGGGGTTCCGTCGCCTGACCCGCATCATTGGACGTTCCACTGAGACTGTTCCCTGCAATCGTGTAGATGTCATTCGCCGTCAACTGGCGGAATGACGAACTGCCGCCTGACGTGGGCGACGTCGTAGTGGCGAGTACGACCTGATCGCCGGGGAGTGTTCCCTGAGGCAAGGTCAGACTCAGCGTGTTCGAGGAGTTGTGTCCCGAATTGGTGCCAATCAACTCCGGTGACGTGCTCTGAGCCGTGTCGATGAGGTTGCCGTCGGGGTCGTAACTATAGGTAGTCGTGCGTGGCACGACAGTGCCGCCCGACGCACCAACCGTCACATTGGTGAGTACACCGTCGGCGTCGTAGGTGCGTGTAGTTGTGTAGTTCGCGGCGTTCGCGCCTGACAGGTTGCCGTCGGGCGTCACCGTTGTCAACAACTCGCCATCGGCGTCGTAGGTGTTGGTGGTCTTGGCAACCTCACCACCAGCATTACCGTCGGGAGTTGACAAGAACGTCAGGTCACCGTGGGAGTCGAAGGTCAGTTGCGTGACCACACCGTTCGGATCAACAGTGGCGCACGGCAAAGAGGTTGACGGGGCACTCGTGGCACACGAATCGTTCGTCGAACCGATGGTCACGGACTGCCCGTTGTAGAGGTCATACGAAGTCCTCGCGTACGAGGCGGTAGTGGCACCGGGCGCGTAGGCACCGGCGGTTTGATAGATGAGATTGCCGTCGGTGTCGTATTCGTCATACGTCACGAAAGGCGGAGGTGACGAGGAAGGAGCGGTGATAGTTGCCGTTCCAGCGGTGATCGCCGAGGGCGGACTCAGCGCCGAGCACGGCGACGTTGCCTCGGGCGCGGCTGAACAGATCTGTTCATTGAATGCGTTGTATGAGTAGGTCGTCGTGTTCCCAAGTGCGTTGGTTTCTGCGACCCGGTTGCCCGACGAGTCGAATACGCTCGTCGTCACGTTGCCGTTTGGATCCGATACCGACGTCTCACCGAGCGTCGCCTGGTCGAAGCCGTAGGTCCAAATGCTCGATCCCTTGGTCACAGTTTGGAGTTGCCCGTCGACGTAGGACTCGACCTCAACGTTGCCATTCGGGCTCGTGATGGTCGTGGTCCCTCCCGAAGACGAGAAATTGTCTCCGGTGTAGGCGTACGTCGTTTCGCGACCGAGTTGATCTGTCTGAGTAAGAACCTGTCCCGAACTGTTGTACGTGTTTACGATGTTCGTACCGGCGTCGGGACCGCCGCTTTGACCATTCGGAAAAGTCATGGTGAGCAACTGATGGCTGGAATTGTATGTGAACGAGATCACCCGTCCCAGGGGATCGGTGACGCTAGAGAGGTCGCCCGACGAGTCGTAGCCGTACTGCGTCTCTCGACTCATGGGATCAGTCACCGAGGACACCAGCCCGTTCGATCCGTAGGCGAATGTGAGCGAGCGACCGGAGGGGTCGGTAACGGTGTGAAGCTTGCTCGAAGTGTAGGACAGTGTCGTCGCATCGCCATTTGGATCGGTGATTGAGGTCAGTTGTCCAGTCGAGTTGAAGGAGTACGACGTTGCACTTTGGTATACGTAGGAGTAATTCCCCCCCGATGTCGTGAGCGTCGAATCGGCCCAAGTCGGCATGACGAAGCCGCCGCTACCGTTTGGTTCGGCCGTCACCTGCGAACCATCCTTCTCCGTGATCGTGACCGATCCGTCGCCGTTTACCACGAGATGCATGTCATAGGAGGAGGACCATCCGAAGCCGAAGATTCCCTCACTCGCGGCGTTCAATGAGTTGTAGGTCCGAGCGAGATCGAGCGACGGACCATACCCTGGAACGACCGCATCATTGAAGGTGTGCCAAAAGTCGCCACTCGCGCAGTTGACCGGGTTCTTACCGCTGGTGCACGTCGTGCCATGTTTTGTGGAATCGCCGCTTCCGATTCCAACGGCCAGTTTGGGTGCGACCGTAATTGCGGTAGGACTAACAAAGGATAAATTGTCGATTGCCCAACCGGCGGGGTCGACGCCGCTGATGATGAAGTACGAAGCGTCAGAGAAATTGCTGGTTACCAGGAAAATCCCAGTTGAATTAGCGACGACACTGCCGAGTAGTTGATCGGCGGGTCCGTAGATTTGGACCGAAGTCGATCCAGCGGTGTTGATATAGCCAAGATCGAAAGACATTGAACTGACGGTGGCGGGCGTTGTCGTTGACGGAACAACAAAACTCCCTCGCAAGTCGCTTCCGAAGCCTTGGCCACCGGAAAGCACTGGGCTCGTCGGGTTTGCACTGTCAGTCGTGATGTATGGCGGCACATTCGAATCGTTCGCGTCACCAGAGAAGATGACGCCGTCGCTCTCGTATTGGTTCGTGATAGTTGTGCCAACCGGATATTCGCTAAACGTCAGCGTCGGATCCCCACCCACGTGGGACGATTTTGCGCCACCCACCGAGGATTGGGATGGTCCGCCCAGGATCAACTTGTGAACCAAGTGGTTGTGAACAGAATGAATTGAAGTGCTTGGACCGAAGTATCCAACATCCTTCACTGCTCCGCTTTCTATGCGCAGCGGCTCCGCGCCAACTGACGACGCGAATATTCCTGAAACACCGAGTGTGAGGGCCGCCGTCACCGCAATTGCGCGGAGCCGTTTCACCGTCGACAAGGTCGCATTGGCGGTTCGCGTTGGTGGACGATTTGCAAACTCGTAACCACTTGCTTGGCGTGAGCCCCACTCCATTCGGACAATTCGGAACGTGTTGCTCTTTAGTCCACAACTGGTCCACATGGCGGTCCACCCGTCCCCAGCCATCTTCGACCAGATTGAAGAAACATTCGCACTACCCTGCTTGCGAAAATAGGTACTTCATTGTCTACGTTCAAGAGGGATTGCAACTACATCCTCACAACGACAGGCGGCTCGTTTTCGGGCGACTCCTACTTCAATAGATCGGCGCTGCGGGGAGGCGATCTCGACCGCCCAATAGATTTCGCATTCCCTCAACGGTTCAAATCACGCGGTCAACACTTTGACGAACTTCGCGGAGAGTGATGCAAGAACTAAGGCCATGTGTGTATGGCCGCGAGGTACGCAACTTCTGGAGCGCGAGTTGTGGGTTCGACCTCTGTGATCAATTCCAGACGGACGAGTTTGCGAAATAATGAATGGAAGTGATGACCGCATGGAACCGCGTTCGAAATAGTTGACATCGCGTCAACGTCGCTTTCATCGATAATGCCCGTCGAATGCCCAAGACCGAGAACATGGCAGTTCGATCGGTCACAAATTAGCCCTGATCGGTACATTCAAAGGTGTTGTGGTCCATTTCATTCCACCCTTTCAAGGCGGTGGGACAAGATGGGAATACGTTGGGACCATGAATCAGTCCGAATTTCGCGAAGGCTCTGTGATTCATCCTGTCCTCTGGTGGTGGACCTCTTGCTCTCTCCACCGACCCGCCCACGGACTAGGTTCTCGCTTACGGACAGAATGAAGTCGGCAAGTGATGGCTTGTGCGACTGACAACTGCTGTCGTGGCGGCAGCGAGGAGTTCACGAATGTCGAGGCTTAAGACGCGATTTGTGCGTCGCCGTGAAGGAACCTTTCGAGACGCGGAACACTGACCAACCATCTAGCACCAACTCGAATGGCTGGCTCGAACTTTCCAGCCCGCGCGAGGCGGTAGACAGTCTCGGCTGACAGACCAATTCGAATTGCAGCAATCGGTATCGATATGAGATCGACGGCGAGCTGTTCGCAATCAATAGACGCGCTCATCGCTCGGCATCAACCATAGGTTGCTCGAAAAGAAAGCAGTCGGGTCGTAACGGTGATGGCTCTCTCATGAAGTCGTCGACGTCTCTTGGAAGCAACTCAATTTTGCTTCACGTGTTTGACTCGCCGTCATATCAGATTCCTCTCGCTCGCCGTTTCTTACGTCACTTATTCGAATTCAAAACCGAGATCAATATCGAGTGAAATCACTTCGAGCTCGTGGTCGGAATTCGACGTGAAGGAGAAAGCGGATTCTCTGGAGTTGTTGACGGTCTCTCGCCACTGCTCTATCGCAATTTCGAGTGCGGAGCAATCAATGAGGATGGGATCTTCGTCCTCCCCCACGAAGAGCGCCAGTGTCGGCACTTTCGCATAATCGCCGAACATCATCCGAAGAGTTGTCCCCGACAGCGGATCCACCGTTTCGAGTGACGTACGAAGCAGCCAATCCTCAGTCTCCATCTCACCAATAACGGATTCAAAAACAACCAGCGGGCGTTCGAGTTTGGATGCGTTCGCGGCAGGTACTGGCCGAAGAGCGGCGCGGTGATCGAATTGATCGTCACGATATGACGTGCCGTCTTCGACATGTGCTTCGCCCAGCGCCCAGTCGTGCACGAACTGCGCCACGAGCGCGAAGGCGCCCTCAATCTCCCAGTGAGTGATCGGATACTCATCGAGATAAACCTTCGCGGCGTCGCTGAACTCCAGGGTCTCCTCCGGGTCCCACGCGCCATCGGGATCGATGATGTTGAGTGCCAGTTCGATGAACTTCGTCTGCACTGGCACCTCTGTGCCAAGGTCAGGTGTCACGGGCAGCCCACGGGAAGCAAGTTGAGCATTCAGACGTTTCGTCAATTCGTCGACGAGTACAGGCTCTTGAACCCATCGCTCCTCTTCGACGTCCCAGCACGGTCCTTCGTTGAAGAGAATTGACGAAGCGTCGAGATCGACCGTCGACTGGTCGGTCTCCGTGTCGTAGGTGACAACCAATGAGATTCGCATGGTCACTTCTCTCCTTATATCTCGAGCTCGTGGTACCCGTCGATCGGCGCCTCGAGTTCGTCCAACCCGCCCACGACGGATGGCTCATAAGTACTGAGGGGTGCGTCACGCGTCGGTAGTTCCACGGGAATCACTCTGACGCGACCTTCTGACGAATCGACTACGTCGTAGAGGCGCGCCAGCTCACGTGGATAACCTCGCCACTGCGCGCCCGCGTCAAGGACGACCTCGACGTCACGCCAGTGCTCTCTGGAGACGCCCGCACTCAGCACATTCACCGCCTCCACGATGGGTTCCTCCGCCTCGAAGGTCTTTAAGACCGCGGCGACGGCGCGTTGAATTCGACCCGTCGACGCTTTGATGCCCTTCAGGGCGTCCTCGCCGCCACCAGACCAACCGACGACGTAGCCGAAGGAATACTCCCCCGTCTCCATTCCGAGCGCTCGGCAGGTGACGTAGGCGACCGACTCCGCTTCAAGTTCCTTGAGACCCCGCGTCATGCCTCGCGTCGATACTCCCTCGGGATCGTGCAGGAGAGCGTGGCCGATCTCGTGGGCCAGGGTCTTCACCTGCTGCGCATCCGCGTTGTTCGTCGCGACGCGGATGCGGCCCTCGAGGTGGTCAGTGTCGCCGTTGGCGCCGGAATCCAGCGACGACGGTCGCTCCACCGAAAAGCCAAGACTCTCGGCGAACGCGGTCAACTTTGAGAAGACGCCCTCGGGCGCACCACCGTGAAGCT
>CALGFJ010000232.1 GCA_937881055.1 uncultured Acidimicrobiaceae bacterium
GTCGTCGTGGCGCAGGCGTTCCACTGGTTCGACGCGCCCTTGGCACTGGAGGAGATTCATCGGGTCCTGGTTGACGGCGGTCGCCTCGGCGTCTTGTGGAATGAACGCGACGAGTCCGTTCCGTGGGTCGCCGAACTCGGAGCGGCCATGCGCTGGCCCTCTCACCAACCGTACGTCGTGGGCCAAGATTTCACTCCGGTCTTGGCGTCGGGACCGTTCGTCAACATCGAGCGCCGGAAGTTCAACCATCGTCAGGTCCTTGATCATGAGGGACTATTCCAACGCGTCCTGACGACGAGCTACATCGCGGTGATGGATGACGAAGAACAGCGAATGGTGATGCGCGACGTCGGGCGGGTGGTGGACCCGTTGCCCGAGACGATCGAGTTGCCCTACGTGACCGACGTTTATCGCGCGACGGCAATGCTGCGTTAGTCATGGTGCGAGGAGCGGATCAACGATCCGAATAATTTTCGACGAACGGTTGCACGCCTAGGGCATCCAGGGCCATCGTCTCGAGGATCGATCGGGTGGTCTCGATGTCACGGTGCGACGCGCTGTGGGGGGTCGAATTGAGGAGACCGAAAACGGCTTGGATCTTGGTTCGCGCTGCGCTCTCCGTGAGCGTCGCATCGATCTGTCGCAGCACGTCGACCCAGACCTCGAGGTAGGCCCGCTGGAGACGGCTCACTGCTCGAGCATCGTCCAGAGCGAGGTTGGCGAAATCGTGATCTTGGATCCGAATCAATTCAGAATCGCGCAATGCGAATTCCGTGTGGAATGCGATGAGCAGTCGAAGCGACTCGAATGGCGACGCCGCACTGGCCCGCTGCGAACCTCCATCGAGTAGTTGTTGGCTGACGTCGATGAGGAGGTCTGCGAGTAACGCTTCTTTGCTCGCGAAGTGACGGTACACGGCGGGACCACTCACCCCGGCTTCGGCGGCGAGGTCCTCCATCGACACCGCGCGAAAGCCGCGTTCGGCGAAGAGGCGCGAGGCGGCGCGCACGAGCTGTGAGCGTCGTACCGCCTTCATGCGACTGCGCTGGGTCAACTCCTTCATGACGTATCCCTTTCTGTGGACAACCGGTCACGTCGTTGCTACACTATTTCAGTTAATCATAACTAACTCAAATTGGGGGATCACGTGGAGCGACTTTCCAGCGCCGTCGACCGTCACAGCGAATCCTTCGTTCGCAATGCGTCAGCCCAGCTCGCCCTCGTCGAAGAGCTCAGGTCTCGCCTCGATCGCTACTCGCGCGGGCCCGAGTCTTCTCGTGAGCGACACGTGCAGCGAGGCAAACTTCTCCCGCGCGAACGAGTCAATACACTTCTCGACCGCGGAAGTCCTTTTCTCGAACTCTCAGCGCTCGCGGCCTATCAGATGTACGACGACGAAGCCCCCGGCGCGGGCATCATCACGGGCGTCGGCCGCGTCAGCGGTCGCGAGTGCGTCGTCGTCGCGAACGACGCGACCGTGAAGGGTGGCACGTACTACCCGATGACGGTGAAGAAGCACCTGCGCGCCCAAGAGGTCGCCCTGGCCAACCGTTTGCCCTGTCTGTATCTCGTCGACTCGGGTGGCGCCTTCCTGCCGCGTCAGGACGAGGTCTTCCCGGACCGCGAACACTTCGGACGCATCTTCTACAACCAGGCGCGAATGAGTTCGCTGGGCATCGCCCAGATCGCGGCCGTGCTCGGGTCGTGCACGGCCGGTGGCGCGTACGTTCCCGCGATGTCCGATGAATCGGTCATCGTGCGGGGTCAGGGGACGATCTTCTTGGGCGGCCCACCGCTCGTGAAGGCCGCGACCGGAGAGATCGTGACCGACGAGGACCTCGGGGGCGGACTGGTGCACGCGCGCACCTCGGGAGTTGTCGACCACCTCGCCGATGACGACGCGCACGCACTGTCGATCGTTCGCTCCATCGTCTCGACGCTCGCGCCCAGGTCGAGCGCCCCGTGGGAAGTGCAGCCGAGTGAAGAGCCGGCGATCGATCCACGTGACCTCTATGGCGTCGTGCCGTCGGACACCCGTACGTCCTATGACGTCCGCGAGGTCATTGGACGACTCGTGGACGCGAGTCTGTTCCACGAGTTCAAAGCCGAATACGGCTCCACGTTGGTAACCGGGTTCGCCCATCTCTGGGGGCACCCGGTCGGTATCGTCGCGAATAACGGGGTTCTCTTCTCGGAGTCGGCTCTGAAGGGAGCGCACTTCATTGAACTGTGTGACCAACGCAAGATCCCGTTGGTGTTCTTGCAAAACATCACCGGATTCATGGTCGGACGCGAGTACGAAGCGGGCGGCATCGCCAAACACGGCGCCAAGATGGTGAACGCCGTCGCCTGCGCGAGGGTTCCAAAACTAACGGTCATCATCGGCGGCTCCTTTGGTGCCGGCAACTACTCCATGTGCGGGCGGGCCTACTCGCCGCGCTTCTTGTGGATGTGGCCGAACGCTCGAATCTCCGTCATGGGTGGCGACCAGGCGGCGGCCGTTCTGGCGACGGTGAAACGAACCCAGATCGAAGGCTCCGGAGGAAGTTGGAGCGTGGACGAGGAGGAGGAGTTTCGCGCTCCGATTCGCCAACGCTACGAAGACGAGGGCAACGCGTACTACTCGACGGCTCGACTCTGGGACGACGGCATCATCGATCCGCTCGATACGCGGACGGTCCTCGGCCTCGCGCTCTCGGTCTGTTCGAACGCACCTCTCGACGACGTCGCCTACGGCGTCTTTCGGATGTGAGCACAGTGTTCGAGTCGGTCCTCGTGGCCAACCGCGGCGAGATCGCGGTCCGGGTGATTCGAACGTTGCGTCGACTCGGCATTAGATCCGTGGCCGTCTTCAGTGACGCCGATCGTGACGCCCGTCACGTGCTCGAGGCCGACGAGGCGTTGTACCTCGGCGCCACGCCGGCGCGCGAGAGTTACTTGAACATCGAGCGCGTGCTCGATGCCTGCACCCGTTCCGGAGCGAACGCCGTTCATCCCGGATACGGCTTTCTCTCAGAGAACCCGAGCTTCGCTGACGCGTGCGTCGCCAGCGGCGTGGTCTTCATCGGACCGCCGTCGGCGGCAATCCGGTTGATGGGGGACAAGATTCAGGCGAAGATTCACGTCGCCGCTTCGGGCGTGCCCGTCGTTCCGGGCCGAGTCGAGGCGGGAATGACCGACGACGATCTCATACTCGCGGCTGAGGAAATTGGCTTCCCGGTACTGGTGAAGCCGTCGGCCGGAGGCGGCGGCAAGGGCATGCAACTCGTCGAGCGCGGCGTCGACCTCGCCGGTGCGCTCGCCAGTGCCCGTCGAGAGGGGACCGCGTCTTTCGGCGACGACTCGTTGTTCATCGAGCGATTCATCGAGCGACCCCGCCACATCGAGGTGCAAGTACTGGCGGACCAGTTCGGTGCCGTCGTGCAGTTGGGTGAGCGCGAATGTTCGCTGCAACGTCGTCATCAGAAAGTGATCGAAGAGTCGCCGTCGCCACTCATCGATGACGCGACTCGGGAGCGACTCAGCGCGGCCGCGGTCGCCGCCGCGCGCAGTGTCGACTACACCGGCGTCGGCACCGTCGAGTTCATCGTCGCCGCGACCCGCCCCGATGAGTTCTTTTTCATCGAGATGAATACACGACTGCAGGTCGAGCACCCGGTCACCGAGATGGTGACGGGACTCGATCTCGTCGAACAGCAGTTGCGCGTCGCGGCGGGCGAGCATCTGAGTGATGTGGTGAAGGCTGCGCGTATCGACGGTCACAGTGTCGAAGCCCGTATCTACGCCGAGAGCCCGAGGCGAGGCTTTCTACCGACGAGCGGACGCGTGCTCGAGGTGCATGAACCGGCCGGAGACGGTGTTCGGATCGACAGCGCGCTGCTCGAGGGACTTGAGGTCGCCAGCGATTACGACCCGATGCTGGCCAAGGTCGTGACGTGGGGTCGCGATCGGGCCACCGCACTCGCTCGGCTCGCACAGGCGCTCGACGAGACCGTGATCTTCGGCGTCGAGACCAACGTCGGCTTTCTTCGGCGCCTCGTCACCAACCCTGACGTCGTTGCCGGAGATCTCGATACTGGACTCATCGAACGAGAGGTGGCGTCGCTCGTCGCGACGGAGCCGTCGATGGAGATGTTCGCGCTCTACGCGTTGTCGTGGGTATCACGACTCAGCTCACGGGGGCCGATGACCGATCCCTGGAGCGCGCTGCGTGGTTGGCGGCTGGGGGGACGGGACGAACCGCTGACACTGCGCGTTGCGAGTGCGGGTGGCGTCACTGACGTGCTGAACGTCTCGGGCCCGCTCGACGCGGCCAACGTCACCCTCAACGGCGCCCCCCCGATGGTCGCAGGTCTTGGCCAGCGGGGGGACGAAGCGTTCATCACGTTCAATGACGAGGTGCATCGTGCCTGGTACCGCGTCGAAGGAATGACGACGTGGGTCCGCGTTGGCGCAGAGACGTGGTCATTCGTCGAAGAGGACGACTCCACTCGCACTCGACGGACCGCCTCGACCTCGGATGACGTGCGTAGTCCCATGCCGGGCACCGTGGTGAGTGTTCGCGCGAGCGCCAATCACGTGGTGCGCGCCGGCGACGCGTTGGTCGTGGTGTCGGCGATGAAGATGGAGCACGTCCTCGTCGCCCCTCGTGACGGCACCATCGATATTCTTGTGCGAGAAGGCGATTCGGTGGTCGTCGACGAGGTGGTGGCACGACTCGTGCCGCTGAATGCATCAACGGAGATCAGCTCGTGACGCAGTTCGTTCGTCGGAGACGATCTCGTCCTATCAGACTGAGAAGGTGGTAACGCGATGGACAAGGTATTCGCCAGTGCGGCCGACGCGGTCGCGGACATCGTCGACGGATCGTCCTTGGCCGTTGGTGGTTTCGGACTCTGCGGCGTGCCGTCGGCGTTGATCGACGCGATCCTCGCCGCCGGCGCACGTGACCTCGTGACGGTGAGCAATAACTGTGGCGTTGACGACTACGGGCTCGGCCCGCTACTGCGCGAGAAGCGCATTCGCCGCACGACGGGCTCGTACGTGGGGGAGAATCGCGAATTCGCCCGTCAGTACCTCGGCGGTGAACTCGAGGTTGAACTGGTGCCGCAGGGCACTTTGGCCGAGCGTTTACGAGCCGGCGGCGCGGGCATCGCGGGCTTTTACACGCGCGCGGGCGTCGGCACGCAGGTGGCGGATGGAGGACTACCCCTTCGCTACGGCGCCGACGGATCGATCTCACTGGCATCGGAGCCCAAGGAGTCTCGGCTCTTTGACGGCGTGGAGTTCGTGCTCGAGAACGCCATCACCTGTGACTTCGCGCTCGTGCACGCGCGAGTGGGTGACCGACACGGCAATCTCGTCTACGAAAAGGCCGCACAGAATTTCAATCCACTCTGCGCGCAGGCCGGGAGAATCACGATCGCCGAGGTCGAAGAACTCGTAGAACCGGGGGAGATCGATCCCGCGCGCGTGCATACGCCGGGCATCTTCGTCCAGCGCGTCGTCGTCGCGCCGAATCCCGACAAGCGGATCGAGCGACGAACCGTCCGCACGAACACCGACATCGAAGCCGCACGCTGATGACGCTCACTCGAGAAGAACTCGCCGCACGCGTGGCCGCCGAACTCAACGACGGCGACTACGTGAACCTGGGAATCGGCATGCCGACGCTGGTACCGAACTACTTGGACGAGGGCATCACGGTCGTGCTGCATTCGGAGAATGGGATCCTCGGTGTCGGCCCCTATCCCGACGACGAGCACGTCGACCCCGACTTGATCAACGCGGGCAAGGAGACGGTCACCACGTTGCCCGGCGCGTCGTTCTTCGATTCGGCGGCGTCGTTCGCGATGATCCGCGGTGGACACATCGACGTCGCGGTCCTCGGCGCGATGGAGGTCTCGCGGTTCGGTGACCTCGCGAATTGGATCGTCCCGGGAAAGACGGTGAAGGGAATGGGCGGGGCCATGGACCTCGTGCACGGTGCGAAGCGGGTGATCGTGATGATGGAACACCTCACCAGAGAGGGCGAACACAAGATCGTGCAGGAGTGTTCGCTGCCCCTCACGGGAAAGCGCTGCGTGCACCGGATCATCACCGACTTAGCGGTCATCGACATCGACGACGACGGACTGGTCCTTCGAGAGACCGCCCCCGGCGTGAGTGTCGATGAGGTGCGTGCGGCCACGGGCCCGGAAATGAGGCTGGCACTGTGAGTGACGATCGTCAGGTCTTTCAACAGCGAGGACTCTGGTACGAAGAGCTCGAAGTGGGCGCGTTGTATCGCCACGCGCCCGGACGCACCGTGAGCGAAGCCGACAACGTGTTGTTCTCGACGCTCACGATGAATCCCCAGGCCCTGCATCTCGATGGCGCGTGGGCCGCGGAGCAGCCCTTCGGGCAGCGACTCGTGAACAGCCTCTTCACGCTGTCGACGCTCGTGGGTCTTTCGGTGGCGCAATTGACGCAGGGCACCATCGTCGCCAACCTCGGCTTCTCCGACGTCGTCTTTCCCAAGCCCGTCTTCCACGGTGACACCCTGTACGCCGAGACCGTGGTGCTCGACAAGCGTCTCTCGGCCAGTCGGCCCGGCGCCGGCATCGTGACGTTCGAACACACCGCCCGGAATCAGCACGGTGAAGTGGTGGCCGTGGCGAAGCGCTCCACCATGGTTCTGACGAGGCCGATCGCGTGAGCTGGTCGCCACTCGGTCCGGCGCTGCTGTTCTGTCCCGCCGATCGTCCCGATCGATTCGCCAAGGCCGCGAACGCGGCCGACATGGTGATCCTCGACCTCGAAGACGGTGTCAACGCGGTTGACCGTATCGCCGCTCGAGCAGCGGTGATCGAGAACCTGCTCGATCCGCAGCGCACGATCCTGCGAGTGAACCCCGTCAATTCTGTGGACTTCGCCCTCGATCTCGAGGCGCTCGATCAAACGCCGTATTCCCTGGTAATGCTGGCCAAGACCGAATCGAGTGATCAGGTGCAGGCTCTCTCGGGCCGCGGGGTCGTGGCGCTGTGCGAGACCGCCAAAGGCGTCCTCGAGTCTGCGTCGATCGCCGCCGCCGAATCGACGGTCGCCCTCATGTGGGGCGCCGAGGATCTACTCGCCTCACTCGGCGGTCGTTCGAGTCGGACTGAGGACGGTCGCTACCGGGAGTTCGCGCGCTTCGCCCGGTCTCGCGTACTGCTCAGCGCACGAGCGCACGATCGCTGCGCCATTGACGCGATTCATCTCGATATCGCCGACACCGAAGGACAGCGCGACGAAGCACGCGACGCCGCCGCCTCGGGCTTCTCGGCGACCGCGTGTATCCACCCGTCACAGGTCGAGGTCGTTCGCGCGGCCTATCGACCGACCGACGAGGAGGTCGCCTGGGCGTCCGGCGTCATACGGGCCGCGACGAGCGAACGCGGCGTGTTTCGTTACGAGGGCCGAATGATCGACGCGCCGTTGCTGCGCCACGCCGAACAGATCCTGTCCCACGTGGGACTTCTCATCGAAGAGTGAGTTCCTAGAGGCCGCTGGGATTCAGCGAGGCGGACTGCGTGTGCATGCTCTGCGTGATCGTGCAGATTGAGGTGCGCAGCGCGACCGTGCCGATGACGGAGTGGTTACCGGC
>CALGFJ010000233.1 GCA_937881055.1 uncultured Acidimicrobiaceae bacterium
GCGGCGATGACGCGCTGTCGACGGCGCTGGTGGCGTCGCGCCTCTTCAATCAGCAACTGCTCCGCTTCAACGTGTTCGAAGGAAGTGGCGGGCACGACGGGCGAACGCTCTGGTGAAACTTCGGTAAGAACTGGGCTCATGGTCATTCTCCGGGTTAGTTACGAACTCCGCTTTGGTGCTACTATATCTAGCACCATGTTGAGTGTCAAGTTGACCCCGCAAGAATCCGTGGCCCTTCATGATCAAGTCGCGGCGGAACTTCGTCGAGCAATCGCCGACGGCGAGGCACGGCGTGGAGAGCGCCTCCCGCCGGCAAGAGACCTCGCTGCCGTACTCAACGTCAACTCCAATACGGTGCTTCGCGCACTTCGCATCCTGCGCGACGAAGGGCTCTTGGAGTTCCGTCGCGGACGAGGTATAACGGTTTCGGGCACGCCCGAGGTCGGCGCGGTCGTGACACGGGCCCGAGAACTCATCGACTTCGCGAGAGGACACGGATATCGAAGAGACGAACTCGCGCGACTTATTGAGTCCTTGCCGTAGTCGCGGCGATGCTGCTCACAGATCCCTCGACGTCACCATGGTGACGTCGGCGCTGCTCATTTCGGAGATGGCGTCACGAGTCGTGTCGGCATCGACGCCGGCACAGAGATCGAGCACCACACTCACGTGAAATCCGAGTGCACGTGCGTCGAGGGCCGTCGCTTTCACGCAGTGGTCGGTCGCGAACCCGACGACGGTCACCGCGTCGACACTGGCTGCTTTGAGCACGTCGAACAACGTAGATCCATTGGCGCTCGTGCCTTCGAATCCCGAGTAGGCGCCTTCGTGTTGACCCTTTCGAATAACGACATCCCACGACTCGTCCGCGAGTGCCGGATGAATCCGTGCACCGTCGGTGTCGGCGGCGCAGTGAACCGGCCACGTCGTGACGAAGTTTGGATGATCGGACCAATGGTCGCCGGGATCGAAGTGCCAATCCTGGGTGACCACTTTCAGCGCATAGTCCTCGCCGTGAGTCGAAAGGTACTCGGCGATTCGCACTGCGGTCTGCGTCGCTCCGGAGATTGGAAGAGTGCCGCCCTCGAAAAAATCCGGCTGGGGATCGACGACGATGATGGCGCTCCGATCACTTGAAGTTTCGCCCACTCGAACTCCTCGTCGTTGGTTCTACTGATCCGGCGTCGAAGACGCGACGGCCTCTGTCGTGAGAACCGGCTCGCCTGCGCCAAGCACGAAGGCGCTTCGCGGTAGTTCAGCGACTGCGGCCCTCGCCGTGGCACGAGCGATCTCCAATGAAGTGTCGACCACGGTGACGCCGTGATCGACCAGGCCGTGCACGAGTGATCGGCCCTGCGCGGACGGTCGAGTGTCACGCGAATCGCGAGTGACCACCAGTTCGGTCACGGCAACGCCGTCTTCGAACAGCCGATAGGCGTCCTTGACGCCGCCGCTCGACATCTTGCCGATCGATCGTTTCGCGACGGGTCGCATCGACGTACCGTCTTCGATGGCGACGAGCTTGAAGACAAATCCGGGAGGCATGTAGCCCGTGACGAGTTTCGTGCCAACTCCAAATGAGTCAATGGGAGCGTCATTCGCAAGTAGCTCGGCAATGACAAATTCGTCGAGGTCACCCGTTACCGTGATCTTCACGTTGGTCCCCCCGCGCTGATCGAGCAGTTTGCGAGAGCGACGGCTCGAACTCGCCACGTCACCGGAGTCGATGCGTATGGCACCGAGGTTGACACCGGCGACGTCCAGAGCCAATTCGGTGCCGGCTTCGACGTCGAAGGTGTCGACGAGCAACGTCGTACCGGGCCCCTGCGCCGCAACCTGGGCTTCGAACGCTTCGCGCTCGCTGCGATGGGCCAACACGAACGCGTGCGCCGCCGTGCCCGCGGTGGGCACTCCGTACATCATGCCGGCGGCCAGGTTGCTCGTGGCGTCGAACCCGGCGACGTAGGCCGCGCGCGCGGCCGCCACCGCCGCCACCTCATTGGTTCGACGTGATCCCATCTCGATGAGTCGATGACCACTAGCGGCGTGCACGACGCGCGTGGCCTTGGTCGCCACGCCCGAGTCGTAATTCAGTATGGAAAGCACGAGCGTCTCGAGAATCAAGTCACTGAATCGACCCTCGATTCGGAGGATCGGTGAGAGCGACGTGAACACCTCTCCTTCCAGATAGCCGTGGACGTCACCTTCGAATCGATACGCCGAAAGGAACGTCGCCAACTCGTTGCTCACGATGTGTTCGTCGAGGAGCCAGGCGATCGTGTCATCGTCAAAAGAAAAATCGGCAAGAGCCTCAATCAGTCGACCAGTGCCCCCAACGACGCCGTAGCGATATCCGTTGGCGAGAGACCGCGTAAACACCTCGAAGGTCGCCTTGGCGTTGATGACTCCAGAGACGAGTGCCCCGTCGAGCATGCTCAACTCGTATCGGTCGGTATAGAGGGACTCTCGTGCCTTCATCAAGATCGGGCCGTGGACTTTCTCTTCTCTAGACACTGAGGTCTAACTACGGTGACAGTACCGCAACATTCATCTTGGTCAGACGCGTCGGTCGTCCTCACGTGACCGCGGTGGTGGTGCACTGAAGTGCCGTCGTTGACGCGTGTCAGCGTGGACCGAGGGTGAACAAAGGTACGATGAAGACGTCCAACCTCAGGCGATAGAGCAGCATTGACGAGTGATTTCGACGGGCCCCCATTGACTCCGGAGACTCCAGTTTCGCCGAACCAGCGGCGGCTCCTCATCAGCGGACTGGGTCTCGCACCGGCCGGTGCCAACGTGATCATGCAGTTGTCACGGCTACCCATCGGTCGCGCCATCGTGGAGAGCACGGTCGAGAGCGGCTCACTGCGAAGACATCCGATCAAACGCACGAGAACGACGCTCGCCTACATCATGGTGGCCCTCTACGGAACGGACCACGAACGAGCGGTGATGCGACGCGAGGTAAACGCCCAACATCGACAAGTACGTTCCAATGACGACAGTGAAGTCACCTACGACGCACTCGACTCGGAACTTCAGCTCTGGGTCGCGGCGTGTATGTTCCGGGGCGTCATCGACGCCGCCACGTTTCTCTACGGGCCTGTTGATGACGTGACCTACGCGACGCTCCTTCGTCACTGCGCGTCGTTCGCCACCACCTTGCAAGTGAGCGAGTCACGCTGGCCCGTGGACCGCGCGACGTTCGATGCGTACTTTGCGACGGCGATGCGCGACGTGAAGATGGACGACACGACACGCTCCTACTTGCGAGGAATCGCGTCGCTCGATTTCCTTCCCACGCCGCTGTCGCGCATTCTTGGACCGAGTCACCGATTCCTGACGATTGGGTTCTTGCCGCCGGCGTTTCGAGAGGAACTCGGCGTCTCGTGGTCGTCACGACAACAAGCTCGGTTCGAGAGGATCGTTTCGGGCATGGGTGCGCTCAACCGTCACCTCCCGCGGGTACTTCGTGAATTTCCGTGGAACCTCATAGAACGTGACACGAAACGAAGGATGTCGAGAGGACGTTCCATCCTCTGAACTAACTCAACGTGATTCATACCACGTCCCAATGGCGATGGCGGGCGGCGTCGCGGCTCGAAGTCCTAGGGCGTAATCTTCGTGAAACAGGAAAGATGGTGATGTCACAAGGCACTGGACATGATCCCAATCGAATCGCAACCAAGTTGTTCAATGGTCTGCCTTTGCGCTATGACCGTCTCGGTTATCTCCTCTCGATGGGTCAGGATCGCCGCTGGCGCTCGGCGGTAGTGGACAAGGTGAAAGCCTCACCGGGAGAGTCGGTCCTCGATGTGGCAACCGGCACCGCAGGAGTGGCGCTGGCCCTTCGAGCCGCGACCGGCGCCGACGTGACCGGACTCGATCTCAACGCGAACATGCTCGATAACGCGCGACAGAAACTGTCTCGTCGTGGCGAAACCGGTATTCGCCTCGTTCAAGGTCGGGCGGAGGATCTGCCGTTCGCCGACGACTCATTTGATGACGTCACGTTCACGTATCTCTTGCGATACGTGAAGGACCCCGCAGCGACCGTCACCGAGCTCGCGAGAGTTCTCAAACCCGGTGGCGTGCTTGCGGGCATGGACTTCTTCGTCCCGCCGTCTCGCTTCTGGCGCCCTTTGTGGTGGTGTTACACGCGCTGGGTGTTGCCCGTCGGCGGACTCCTCACGGGTGGGCGCGAGTGGTACGCGGTTGGTCGCTTCCTCGGACCCAACATCGAAGGTCATTACGCACGACACTCTCTGGAGGCGACCATTGGGTATTGGAAGGCCGCCGGGATGGCGAACGTACAGGCCCGACCGATGTCACTCGGCGGGGGTCTCGTCATGTGGGCCACCAAGGGGAGCGGTGACTAAGAGCGTCGAGGGCCCAGCGTTCTACGCGACTGGTCAACGAACCACGTGGCGTGACGTGCGCGCGGTGCTGCACCCGCCGTACACGGCGTGGCACCTCTCGTACGTCGTACTCGGTGCCATGATCGCGCCTCGCGTTAACTGGACGACGCTGATCGCGACGCTGCTGGCATTCTTCCTCGCGGTCGGGATCGCGGCCCACGCGCTCGACGAACTGCGCGGTCGGCCCCTCGCAACCGCGTTGCCCTCCTGGCTGTTGAGTACGGCCGCCGCGGTCGGTCTAGGCGGTGCGGTGGCGCTTGGCGTCATCGGCATCTCTCGCGTCGGATTTGGGCTGCTGGCCTTCATCGTCGTGGGTGCATTCTTTGTACTCGCCTACGACCTCGAACTCTTCGGGGGACTCGTCCATACCGACTTCGGATTCGCGGTCTCTTGGGGCGCGTTCCCGGTGCTGACGTCCGCGTACGCCCAAACGTCATCAATCACGTGGTCGGCCGTGGTGCTCGCGGCCGCGGCGTCGCTCCTCTCGGGCGCCCAACGCAACCTCTCAAATCCGGTGCGAATGATTCGCCGTCGTGTGACGTCCGTCGAAGGCGAGATCAGATTCGCCGACGGCACCGTTCGACCGATTGATCGCGACTTCTTGCTCGGGTCATCCGAACGCGCGCTTCGTTTGTTATCGCTCGCCATGATCGCGTTGGCGGTGGCCTTCGTCCTGGTACGGCGTATTCACTGACGAACCAACCTACGGGGTTCGCTAGTCAATCGACTGAATGAAACTCCTTATTACTTCGGCCGCGTCCTTCGGGCCCTCGAGCGCCCACCAATGTCCCACGCCCCTGAGAGTCGCCTCTCGGGCCCCAAACGTCGCGGCGACTTCTCGCGACATCGCCTCATTACCGAAGGAATCGAGTTCGGCAAAAAGGATCAACCCGGGTGCCGTCGTCGGTCCGAATGATGCTCCCCACGAGTGATGAACGTTCGGCGTGGCCGAGCGATACAGATCGAGGATGCACGTGGCCATGGTTTCGTCAGACCACCCGGCCAGAGTGAGCGCGTCGTCGTGGCTCAGGTGGAAGCTCTCGTAGACCTCAGCCATGGACTCGAGTGGCGTCTCGTGGATTGCCTTGAAATACGCCTCACCCTCGCCGGGCGTCTGCCATATTTTGGCGTACTGATGCCACCTGACGTTGGGGTGGACGCCGTTGGCGATATCAGCGGTCCATGTTCGAAGAAGATCACCGCGGGTCGTCGCGATTCGGTAGGTGAGCAGCGCTCCCCAGTCGTGGCCCACGAGATCAACCGGGGCATCGAACTTCTCCAACTCTCCGATGAGCCACGCTGCGTAATCGTCTTTGGTGGCTCCGAATCCCGGTGGGCGCGCGCAGCCAAATCCGGGAAGCGAGAGCGCGACCGTCTCTTCGTCGAACTCCGCGCGCACCTTGTCCCACAACGCGGATGTCTCGGGCACTCCGTGAAGGAAAACAATCATTCTCGAACAGTACTCACGACGCGGTTGCCCAGATGCAGATCACTCACACTGGCCAGGGCAGGCGTTAATCGTTTCGGCCGCTCGGGACGCCCCGCGTTGCAAGTGGGCTTCATCGATCGTTGGGGAGTTCGGTAACGACGCCGCGGCTGCTATTGAGCGAACGTCGTCTCGATTTACCCGTTGCCGTTGCCGTTTCCATTGCCATTGTTGCCGTTGCCATTCGGCGGCCCGGGCGCTGTCGTCGAAGTGGAAGTGGTTGAAGAGGTGGCGGTGGCCGCCGCCCCAAGACCGAGGGCGGTGGCGAGAGCCTTGAGGTCGGCTTGAAGGGTCGTCGCGTAGGTCGGCGTCATGTACCCGTTCGCGACACCATTGGCGATGGTCGAGGCGACACTTTGGAGGTCGTTCGCGGCCTGTGCCGCATTGCCAGTGTTGAAGTCAGTGACCGCCTGTTGAGCGCCACTCGAGATCGATTGAGCAACCTGTGGGCCGATCGCGTGCGCGCTCTGTCCCGCGACCACGTCGTTCACGATCTTGGCGAGAGAATGCGGTATCGACGGCAACGTCGTCGTGGTCGTCGTCGCCTCAGTCGTCGTCGTCGGAGCGGTGGTGGTCGAGACCACGTGAGGATTCTTGGAACCAAGGGCGAACGCGAGGCCCACGCCTCCGAGGATGAGGACGAGCACGATGGCGCCGATTATCCAGTAATTCAGATCGCGACCCGAACGAAAGGTCGTCGCTCGATTCGCCGTCGGTGCGGCGCGGGGACCGATGATCGATGTTTCGCCGTCCTGTCCTCCACGCGATCTCCCGGCGTCGCCAACGATCGTCGTGACGTCGCTGGACGACGGCGAAGGGACCCAGGGAGAACGAAACGCCGGCGAGGCGAGCATCGTCGATACGTCGAGGGCACTGAGTCGATCGTCGGGAACAGACGCGAGCATTCCGGAGAGGAGCAGTCTCCACGGCACCGGGAGTCCGTCGGGCAATTTCACGGGCCCGGCCAATCGCAGGGCGAGGACCTCACTCGGTGTTCCGGCGTACACGCGCTCGCCGGTGAGACATTCGAGCAGGACGATGCCTAAGGACCAGACGTCGGCACTCGGTCCGACCGCGTGATTCTCCAACTGCTCGGGCGCCATGTACGTGGCCGTGCCCAGCATCGTGCCGGTGAGCGTCAAGGTCGACGTATCAACCAATCGGGCGATGCCGAAGTCGGTCAGTCGAGCCAGTCCGTCGGCACCGATGAGGATGTTGGCGGGCTTCACGTCACGATGCACCACGCCTTGGGCGTGAGCGTAGGCGAGCGCGTCGGCGAGCGACGAGCCGATTGACGAGGCCTCGGCCGTCGTGAGGGGACCTTGTCGAAGCACCTGATCAAGACTTGGCCCGTCGACGAATTCCATCACGAGGTAGGCCATGTCGCCGTTGACCCCGGTCTCGAAGAGCTGCACGAGACCGGGATGCGAGAAGCGTCGAAGCGCCTGGGCCTCTTGGGCGAGGCGCTGCGCGTATTCGCGGTCCGGTGAGCGAACGATCTTGATGGCCACGTCGGTGCTGTTCACTTCGTCGGTGGCCCGAAAGACGTCCGACATTCCGCCGCGGCCCAGCAGGGTGCCGAGTCGGTACCGCCCGTCCAATAGTTCCCCGGTCGTACTCATCTGGTCAGCGCCGAACCTTCCATAACCCATCGCCTTCCCAGTGACGTCGCCTTGAGACAGTCGTAGTCAAGGAATCTGATCGAGAGTGCGGGGGCCTCGTTCGTTGCGGCGACGTGGGAATGCACTGGATTGATGCTTTCAATCTATCGAATGGCATCAAATCGACCGATGGGTGAAGTCGATTCTCATCAGGAAAATGGAGCGGGCGTCAAAGGAACCAGGGCGACCATTAATTCTGACGCGACTCGAATACCTTTGGTTTACGGGTCGAGACGGTGATGGACGCGTGAATCGAAAGGTCGTGGCGCGCTCGTTGGGATGCACAGAACTCGCCAAAAAAATTGTGAAATATTCGATGCAGGCAAAAGCGTTGTAAACGCTTACTTTTCATGGAATTGTGACGAAAGACCCTATGAAATAAGGGTTATCTGACTTGACAGGAAGGATCTCCCTGTGTATTTTGTAAGCGGTTACAGAGACAACGGTGCGTTGTCGATGTTGGGGGAACCGAAGGGACAAACGTGGTTGATTCACAACCAACGATCTATGACGTCGCTCAAAGGGCAGGCGTCTCAATCGCTACCGTGAGTCGGGCCCTCAACTCGCTTTCTTCGGTTCGACCCGCCACCCGCGACAAGGTTTTGGCCGCGATGGATGAGTTGAAGTTCGTTCCGAACTCCGTAGCGCGAGGGTTATCCAGTGGCAAGCACTGGATCCTCGGACTCGTCTTCATGCAGACCGCGCTCGATAACAACGTCCTTGCCGTAGAAGAGGCGAGCCTGCTCTACACCGACATCGTTATTCGAGGGGCCGAGGCTCGAGCAGCCGCGCACGGATATTCGCTCCTGCTGTGCGGCGCGGGAGAAAATCATCCAGCGGGCATGACGCCGCTGATGAACTTGACGGGCACGGTTGACGGACTGATCATGCTCGATCGAGTGATGGCCGAAGAAGAAGTCGCGGACCTCTCTCGTCGGATTCCGGTCGTGCTGATGGCCGGACGTGGCGACTCATCAGCCGCTATCACGGTTCGAGTCGACAACGAGCAAGCGATGCGCAGCCTCGCCCAGCATTTCATTGACGTTCACCACGTACGGCGCGTCGGCTTCGTATCTGGTCACGAGGGAAGCCCCGACAGCGTGGCGCGTGAGGCGTCCTTCAAAGCCGCCATTGAAGAGGGTGGCGTCACTCTGGCCGATGTCGACGTACTCAAATCCGACTGGACGTCCGCTGGAGGCGAAAGTGCGATGCGAGCGCGACTCGCGCTCGACGAGCCCCTTCCCGAGGTTTTCGCCTGCGCCAATGACCAGACCGCCGTTGGCGTTATCTACGCGCTGCACGCGGCCGGGCTTCGGGTGCCCGAAGACGTCTTGGTGTCCGGCTTTGATGACATCACGTTGACGCGATACTTCAAGCCACCCCTGACGACGATTCGCCAGTCGGGCAGTCTCTTGGGTGAAGTCGCCGTCGACGCGTTGGTCGCCACGCTTGACAATTCTGAACTCGCGGTGCGCACCATCGTTCTGCCGACTGAATTGATAGTGCGTGAGAGCTGCGGTTGCGCCGGGGAGTCCGAATCACCCACGGAGATCTACAAAATGACCGCC
>CALGFJ010000234.1 GCA_937881055.1 uncultured Acidimicrobiaceae bacterium
AGGAGGCTAACCATGTCACTGGTATCACGCACGGCTCTCACGTTCCTCGCTGGTCTCGTCGCGGTGCCAATGACATCGGTGACGCATACCAATCCTTCGGGCTCCCCGGTGGCGCGCCAGGCGACCCCTATCGCCTATGACGCGACCCTCAAAGAAGCGTACCTCACCCCCGAGGCGCTCACGTACATCCGCCCCGGCCTCAACCTGAAGATCGTCTCGGTCACGAACGTTGCTCCCGGGCAGAACCCGGTCGTCGAGATCCTGATGACCGACGACCTCGGCGGGCCGCTCGACCGCACCGGCGTGCTCACGCCTGGAACCATCGAGGTTGATTTCATTCTCGCCCAGTGGAACGCGAGTAACTACGAGTACATCAACCTGACGACGTCGTCGTTCGGTCCCGGTCTCGTTTATCCGCTTCACGACACCGGAGGGACGTGGACGGACGTCGCGGTGGGGGACAGTAAGTACACCTTTGCAACGAAGCTCCCCGCCACCTTCGACGTGACCCAGACGGTTTCGCTCGGTGTCTACGGCGCCCGGAGCACGACCGACATCGTTGGCAAGGACTACAACGCCCCGGCCGTGTTCCAGGACTTTCGGCCGGACGGCAAGAGCGCGACGACGGTCTTTGCCGCGATCGCCACATCGAACTGCAACAAGTGCCATGACCCGCTCTCGATGCACGCAGATCACCCGCCCGCGGTCCAGGACGTGAAGCTCTGCGTCATGTGCCACACCTCGCAGATGCCCATCACGGCAACAGGCGAGTCCCTGAACTTCAAGGTCATGGTTCACAAGATTCACGACGGGGCCAACCTGCCCAGTGTTCTGGCGGGAACACCGTACGTCGTCTCGCCTGGAGTCGACTTCTCCGCCGTCGTGTTTCCGCAGGACCTCCGCCTCTGCCAGACCTGCCATTCATCGGCATCCGCCACCGACGCCGCGATCTGGAGAATGTTCCCGAGCCAAGCGGCCTGCGGCTCGTGCCACGACAACATCAACTGGACGACGGGCGCTAATCACCCTGGCGGCCAGCAGATCAACGACGCCTCCTGCTCGAACTGTCACGCCCCGGTACAAGACGCCGAGTGGGACGCCTCTGTCCCCGGTGCCCATACCGTCGAGTACAAGTCGACACAGCTTTACGGCCTCGTGATGAAGATCGTCTCGGTGACGCAGGCGAAGCCCGGGCAAAAGCCGGTCGTGAAGTACCAGATCGTCGACAAGAACGGCGTCTCGATGGACCCGCGACCCTTCGACACCCTGCGGTTCACGCTGGGTGGACCCACGACCGATTATTCGAGCTACGTCAGCGAGGACGCCCAGGCGA
>CALGFJ010000235.1 GCA_937881055.1 uncultured Acidimicrobiaceae bacterium
GCCGTAGGCGCCGGTCTGGCCCGCGAGGAACCCGGTCGACACCCCGGTCGCCTTCTCGGCCTTCTGGGCAATCTCGACCCCGCCCATCATCCCGCGAGCGAAGTTGCCCGGCGCACATACCGCCGAGACGGTCGAGGAGTACCGGGCGTCGAGGTCCGCGCCGGTCCCCGGATAGACGACTTCATACAACGCGTCGTCGAGCGGTCCATTGACGAACTGGGCCCCCTCGGCGGCGAGCTCGAGGTACTTGGCGTTGCCCATGAGTTCCGCGAAACCCTTCTCAATGGCGCTTAGGTCTTCCCACCGGGACGTCCAGGTGATGGTGCCAACTCCCGGAGAGAGGACGGTGGCCCAGACCCCTACGTCGTTGCCCAGTCCCGCTGCGGCTGCGGCGCCGATTTCGATGGCCCACTTCTCTGAGTCCAGCCCCCTCAGATTGGCCTGCCTCGCTAACAAATACATGATCCCCCCTTAATGGCGACGCCACTCGACGCCGAATGGGAATCTATAGCAATATCATGTGCCGCGCACGAGGAGAGCATGAACGACTCGCAAATCCTGCGTGACGCGAATGTTTGGTGGTGGCGGCCGCAGGGCTCACTTCTTCTTGGCCGCGCGCTGCGCCAGCGCTGCGGCGTTCGCCGCCACGGCATCGCGAATGAGTTTCTTGAACGCCGCCGCGTTGATCTTCTCCCCTTCGCGAACATCGATCGCGCGGCGCACGTTTCCCTCGAGGCTCGAGTTGAAGAGCTTCTTAGGGTCTTTGATCGAAGCGCCCCGAAAGAACGTGAGCTTGACGACCTCTTTGTAGACCTCGCCGGTGCACACGCCACCGTCGTGACTCCAGACGGGGACGCCCGGGCTGGTGGGCTTCACCCACTTCCACTCTTCTTCGATGTCGGGATCGGCTTCGAGTATCAGCTGGCGCAGATGCGCGAGCGTCTCGCCACGCCAATCTCCGAACTCCTTCGTTCGCTTCGTGATCTTGCTCGACGCGGACTCTTCATTGGGACTGTTCGTTGGCATCAGTAACCCCTTTGGCCATTATTTCGTACTTCGCCGGTGACTCAATCGTCGTCGTAGTTACGAGCGACACTGAGCCATTCCGGTTTGCCCGCAGAATCGAGGAGAAGCCGATCGAGGTCGACGACGGTGAGTGGACGGGCGAACAAGAAGCCCTGTCCCGTGTCGACGCGTTCGGTCTCGAGGCGTGAGCGCTGATCGTTTGTCTCGACGCCTTCGGCGATGGTTTCGATACCCAGCACTTTGCCGAGTTGCACCAGGGTGTGCACCAGCGCCGCCGATTCCCTCGAATCGGCAATGCCGGACACGAAGGAACGGTCGATCTTCAATATGTCGATGGGAAACTGTCGAAGGTACGCGAGGTTCGAGTAGCCCGTGCCGAAGTCGTCAATGGCGATGCGAACGCCGAGCGCCTTTAACAACATCAGTCGATTGAGCGTCGATCCGGAGTCGTGCATCAACGCCGTCTCAGTGAGTTCAAGGATGAGTTCGTTCGAGTCGAAGCCACTCATCGCGATCGCTTCTCGCACGTCGGTGACCAATCGGTCGCGTTCGAGTTGTTTGGCCGAGATGTTGACCGAGACGGTGAATTGGTGGCCGCGGCCCTGCCATAGGGCGCCTTGTCGACACGCCTCGTGCAGGACCCACGCGCCGACCGGGATGATGAGTCCCGAGGATTCGAGCGCCGGGATGAAGTCGTCAGGTTGGACGACGCCGCGCTCGGGATGCCTCCATCGAAGGAGCGCCTCGACACCCGTGAAGGCGCCGCTCGAAAGGTCGACGGTTGGCTGGTACATCAAGAAGAACTGCTCGCCGTGGAGAGCGCCCTCGAGGTCGACTTCCAGCCGACGATGGTGGTCGACCGATTCCTGCATGGAGGGAACGAACTTCACGGCCCGTCGTTTCCCGGCCGCCTTCGCCTGGTACAGCGCGATGTCGGCGTCTTGGAGTAACGACTCGGGTGTCGGGCGATCTCCTTCGGCGATGCCGATGCTGGCCGAAACAGCGAGCGGCATCTTGCTCGCCGAGATGATGAAGGGCGTCGCCATTACGTCGAGGAGACGGTCGGCCACTACGTCGACGCCCGCCTCCAAGGAGATGCCGTCGGCGAGGACGACGAACTCGTCGCCGCCGAGTCGCCCGACGGTGTCATTCGCGCGAACCGCGCTTAATAGACGCGCGCCGACGCTCACGAGTAGTTCGTCGCCGGCGCGATGGCCGAGGGTGTCGTTGATGTCCTTGAAATTGTCGAGGTCGAGGAAGAGCGCGGCGACCTCGGAGTGCTCACGTCTCGAACGCGCCAACATGCGGTCGATGCGGTCGAGAATCAGCGCACGGTTGGGCAGACCGGTGAGAGAATCATGCAGCGCCTGGTGTTGCAGTTGATCGGTTCGCTCTTTGACGAGTTGCATTGCGCTCGATCGACTCGTGCCGAGTACGTAGATCAGCAGGGCCAGCACGAGGCTCAGTAGCAGTCCGCCGAGGAAGAGAAGGGTGATATCACCCTGACCGAAGACGCCGCCGGCGACGGCGGCGGTGAAGACCTCAACGTGCCACCCGTTATGGAGGCTGATCGAGGTCGACATCGCGCTCTTCGGATGAACGCCGGCCTTGAAGGTGACGTCGATGCCGCTGCGCAGATAACGGAACGCGACGGCGTCCTTGGAATGACCCAGCAGCGCGGTGGCCAGGATCCTGTTGGGCAGGATCTCGGTGCCGGTAAAGCCAATGATTGATGCGCGGCGAGCCGCCAGGGTATTGGGGTGACTCCCGTTTCGATAGAGCGGCGTACCGACGGCGAGGGCGGCCGGTCCGCCCAGTGTGTCGGGAGCGTAGATGGGCTGACCGGAATCGCGCGCTTGTAACAACTGCGAACCGAGGGACGAATCACAGAGGTCGAGTCCGATGGGGATCTCCTGTAGTCCCGCTCGCGCGTGCTCGACGTCCACCAGGCAGTAGTACGGTCGCCGGCCGGCCGGTATCAGGGTGAACGTCTGACTCGGCGCCTTGGACTCTCTCGCGTTGACTGCGGCGCGCGCAGCGAAGGCCGTCAATTGCGATGGTCGAACGACGAGGACTTCGGCGATGGCGAGAATCTCGGGATAACGCCGAAAGGCGTCAACGTTGCTGACCCAGCGGATGAAACTCGACTCCGACGCGTTGGGGTTCTCGACCACGTACGCCCCGGCGCTGATGGCCAGGTCCTGTTCGTGTTGGATCGCCAGGTTGAACGCCGACGCTATCTCGACGGTGGACGTTTGCAGGTTTTGGTGGGCCTGTTGGACATCGTTCTGGGCGGAGTTGTTGGCGCCGAGAAAGGAACCTAAGAAGCCGACACCGAGTACGACCACGGCGATGGCGATCCAGAAACTCCGTCGTGGGCTCTCCTTATGAGATTTCAGGGCGAAAGAATCACTCACGCGCCGCGCCGTAGGAATGGGGCACGGCGAATCTCATTTTTCAAAAAACAAGACTCTTGACTCGTGTCGCAAATGAAACGACACGCGAAATGCAGGTCGGTCAACAGCGGCCATACAAGAGGCACGCCGTCATTTTAGTGTTGTTCCTTCAAAAAATTGGCCCAACACAGTGATAATTCAAGGACGATACTCACGTACGTCATCACGTGAGGAGGAGCACGAACTCATCCAAGTCATCGTGGAGAGGGCGAGTCGCGAACGAATCGAGCCGCAGTCAAAGCTGTGTCGCCGCCGGTACTATTACGATTTCCGTAGTAGCATCGATTGTGTTGAAAGGTGGTGGTGATGGAGTCGAAGCGCTTAGGTCGGACGCAAGACGCGACGATTCTCGTTCTCACGAGTTTGACCGGCGGTGCGAAGCACGGGTACGCGATCATCAAGGACATTGAGGAGATGACCGGCACGGTGTTTGGTCCGGGAACCCTCTACGGCGTCCTCGTACGACTCGAAGAAGAGGGCCTGATCATCGCGTTGCCGGCTGAGGATCGTCGTCGTCCCTATCGCATCACGGGCGCCGGGTCGGCGGTCTTGACCGAACGACTGCGGAGCGCCATGAAAGTTGCGACCATCGGCCTGCGACGCCTCGGCGAGATCGGTTGAACGTGCAGGCTTCATTCATCGAGGTGGCGTTGCGCTCCTATCCGAAGTGGTGGACGGAGCGATACGGCGACGAGATGCGCGCCGTCATCGACGATCTCAAAGCCGAAGGTCGATCAGAAAACAAGATCGCGGTCGGTTTGTTGCGCGACGCCTTGCGATCGCGCTTGCAAGCTCGAGGAATGCCGCGCACCTACGGGCTGCTCGCGACTCGAACCAGAACGTCCGTGGCGGTGGGCACGCTCCCGTGGTTGGCGACTCTGCCGTTCGTACTGTTCATCACGGGCAGATTCGTACTTCATTCGAGTTTGGGTACCATTCAATCCGGATATCCGTTTCAACTCTCTCTGTCTCGAACGAGAGTGGTGTCCAGCTCCGGAACACAGTTGTTCCACTCGTCGATGTCGAGCGCCACGTGGGTCATCGGTGTTTCAACGATGGTCATTACGGGCCTCTTCTTACTCACGCTGATGGTGTTGGGTATCGGACTGAGTGTGTTGCGCCACGGGATCGTTCGTGAGAAGAGTTCGAATCGTCGTTCGATGTACTTCCTCACGTGGGTGCCGCTCGTCTCGGTGCTCGCAATCTTCGCGCTCGGCATCACCCAAGAGATGATCAGTAATGAAGGTCATTGGAGCCGTTTCCCCAAGGGGCAGATTGAATGGGTCAACGGGCATCCGGTCTTGGCGGCTTTTATGGGGAACGCCACGTGGACAATCGCGATCGCGGGTTGGCTCATTACGATGGCCGGTCTGGCGGTCGTCTCGAATCGCGTCAATCTGCCGCCCGACACACTTCGCTTCGGACGTACCGTGTCAGTACTGACTTCGATTTCCATGACGCTGACGTTCATCACCTTCGTCATCTGGGACGTTGCCCTCTACGTGCAAGCCAACCAGGCGCACGCCGCCGGAGCCATTGTGGTGTCGTATCCGCGACACGACCTGTGGCTTCCGATCATGCTCGCGCTGGGCCTGGCCTTCCTTGCATCGATCTTCGGCGCGACGAGTGCGCGACGTTCCTGGAGAACCATCTATTCGCAGCGCCTGTGGGATAGCTAGCGAAGAGTCAATCAGACGCGGCGCACGTCGGCGTTCATGGTGGGGGGAGCCGTGCGGGTCAGGGCGACGATCCCCGCGCACATCACGGCGAACGCCACCACACCGACGCTGACGTGCAGTGCGTCGTGATGCAGTCGATCGCGGTACAGCCAGATGCCGAGGGCGACGCTCACCAACGGGTCGACGATGACGATGAACGTCTGTGAGACGCTGAGCGGTCCGACGTGCAGAGCCGCCTGTTCGCACAGCAGTCCAACGACGCCGCCGACGATCAGGGCGTAGACGGGCCAGCGAGTGAACATCCCTCCGTATCCCAGGGCACTGATCGTGTCGGTCGTGGCCTTGATGAATGTCGCTTCGAGCGCCCACATGACGGCGGTCGCACTCGCGAACAGTGCGGCTCGACGAGCTGGAGAACCGCGCTGCGCGAGCGCGACGAGCAGCGCGACGACGGCAACACAGACGACCGAAGGTACCGTCCACGCTGACGACTTAGGTAGAAACGATCCTCCGTGCGGCGACGTCGTGACGAGAAAGATCACGAGTCCGGCGCCGGTCACGACGGCCGCTGACCACGTGACGCCACGAATGGATTGGCCGAGCCAGAGCTGACGAAGCACCAACGCGAGAATCAGTTCCGTCACGAGAATTGGTTGCACGAGTGAGAGCGGACCGAAGTGAAGTGCCAACGCTTGAAAGATCAGCGATCCGCAGAGTGCGACCCAACCCAACAACCACAGTGGATGACGTAACAGATACGAGACGAACTTCCAACCGGACGACTTCTCAGTGTCACTCGTACTCGCGATGTGTTGCAACGTGACGGCCAG
>CALGFJ010000236.1 GCA_937881055.1 uncultured Acidimicrobiaceae bacterium
CACCCACGTACTCATTGAAATCGACGGTCCGCACTCGTGGATGGGGTGCACCGAGTCGAGCCGGTCGCGTCGGGTCTTCGCTGATCACGACGATGGTCGACAGATCCGTAAGACTGTCGAGTTCGTCGCGAACGCGTTCCAATCGCTCCTCGTCGGCGAAGAGCACTGTTGCTCCTGAGTCGCTGAGACCGTAGTGCAGCTCCTCCGGAGTCCACCAGGCGTTGATCGGCACAACGACCGCGCCGGAGACGACGATTCCCCAGAAGGCGATAACCCACTGGGGAAGATTGCGCGACGCGATCGCGACCCGGTCGCCCTTGGTCACGCCGTCGGCCAAAAGTCGTGCCGCCAGGGTCGACGCGGCTCGGTAGTGCTCGTCGAAGGTGAAGCGCTGGCCCTCGTAGACGAGGAAGTCACGCGACGCGTGAGCGAGCGAGAGATCCAGTACCTGGCGAAGCGTCGCCGGGGCGTGTTTCCACACCGTCATCTCAATGCCGTTGACCGAGGTGCGTTCGGTTTCGAACATCGAACCCGGTGCGGTCATTTGTGCCGTAGCGTCCGCGAGAGAGAGGACCACCTCACTCATCGAGCGTCGAAGGATTCATGGGTGCTTTCGGGAAGAGCGCATCGCGGTAGTGCTGGAGTTCTTCGATCGATTCGCGAATGTCGTCGAGCGCACGATGCGCGGTCTCCTTCTCCGGCATCGCGTCAAGTACTTCGGGGTGCCACCGGCGCGCCAATTCCTTCAGGGTCGACACGTCGACGTTGCGGTAGTGAAAGAACTCTTCGAGCGTCGGCATGTACTCCTGAAGGAAACGGCGGTCGGTGCCGATGGAATTGCCGCACAGTGGGATCGATCTCGCTTCGGCGATGTGCTCTTTAAGGAACGCCAGGGTCTGCGCCTCGGCCTCATCGTTCGTGATCGTCGATTGAGCGACGGCGTCAATGAGTCCGGACTTGGTGTGCATCTCCGTGACGAAATCACCCATTTCGGCCATCTGCTCGGGCGAGGCGTGAATGACTAAATCCGGTCCTTCGGCGATGACATTGAGGTCGTCGTCAGTGATGAGGGTCGCTATCTCGATGATGACGTGACGAAGTGGTTCGAGTCCGGTCATCTCCAAATCCATCCACACCAGCACAGTGCGAGACTACTTAACCTTCAACCGAAGTTCGCTTCGACCGGCGATAGCCTCGCTCTATGGAAATCCCCGTTCGGGTCCTGCACCCCGACGCCACACTGCCGTCGTACGCGAACATTGGCGATGCGGGATGCGATCTGGTCGCCGTGGAGTCGCGCACGATTGCGCCCGGCGGCGGTCGCGCCATGGTGCCGACCGGCCTCGCCGTCGCGATCCCCGAAGGGCACGGGGGATTCGTGCTGCCGCGAAGCGGTCTGGCCGCCAAGCACGGTGTCACCTGCATCAACGCACCGGGATTGATCGACGCCGGGTACCGCGGCGAGGTGATGATCGCCCTCGTGAACCTCGATCCGACGCACGAGTACGAAGTGAAAAAGGGCGACCGTATTGCCCAACTCGTGGTGTTGCCGGTGCCGTCGGCACGATTTACGGCGGTCGCCGAGCTTCCACCGGCTGAGCGAGGCGAAGGCGGTTTTGGAAGCAGCGGTCGTTGACGCGTTACCTCGACCCTTTGGACAGTGCCTTCATCTTGTTGGAAGTCCCGGGCTCAGCGATGAACATCGGCGCCGTGATCGAACTCGACTTCGGCGATATCGCCGATCCCGCGGAGCGCTATGAACGCATTCGCAAGAACATCGCCGATCGGCTGCACGAGATTCCGGTGCTGACCCAGCGGGTCATTCGCGCTCCCTTCGATCTCACGTGGCCGGCGCTCGTGCCCGAATCGCACATCGACCTCGATCGACACATATCGCGCGTCGCACTGCCCTCACCGGGGAGCGCTGATCAGTTCGATGCGTTGATCTCAGAGTTCCTGTCGCGACCTCTCGTGCGCACGCGTCCGTTATGGCAGCTCTTGATTATCGAGGGTTTGGCCGACGGGCGCGTGGCCGCGGCATTGAAGGTGCATCACGCCCTCGCCGACGGCGTCTCCGGCGCCGAGACCTTCGCCAGTCTTTTCGACATCTCACCGGAAGTTCGCGAACCGCTCCCCACGACTGAGGACGTTGACGGCGACGAGAGAACCAGTTCGATGTCGCTCGTGCTCGATGGACTTCGTCGACTGCGAGCCGAGCCCGCGCTGGTCATCAGCACTTTGACGTCCTGGCTGGCCCGGGTCTTCAATGTCGTATCCACTGTCGCGCGAGTGATATTGACCCGGGACCGGAAACGAGCGACGCCCCGTCAACCGTCCATCTTCGAAGCGCGCCGAACGTCGCTGAATGGACGCGCGGGCGTGGAGAAGATCTATCACCGCATGCGCGTTCCTCTCGCCGACGCGAAGCGCGCGGCCAAGTATCACGGGGCTTCGGTGACCGATTTCGTCACGGCGACCACGAGCGGGGCGCTGCGCCGTCTCCTGGAGGACCGTGGCGATGAGTTGCAACGTGACCTCATCGCATTCGTTCCGGTCAACGTGCGCGGCGAGGGCGACACCTCGGCGATGGGCAATCAGATCTCGGGAATGCTGGTGGCGCTCCATACCGACATCGACGACCCCGTTGAGCGGCTCTCGGCGATCGCCCGGGACT
>CALGFJ010000237.1 GCA_937881055.1 uncultured Acidimicrobiaceae bacterium
AGTCCCGGGCGATCGCCGAGAGCCGCTCAACGGGGTCGTCGATGTCGGTATGGAGAGCCACCAGCATTCCCGAGATCTGATTGCCCATCGCCGACGTGTCGCCCTCGCCGCGCACGTTGATCGGAACGAATGCGATGAGGTCACGTTTCAACTCCTCGCCACGGTCCTCCAGGAGACGGCGGAGCGCCCCGCTCGTGGTCGCCGTGACGAAATCGGTCACCGATGCCCCGTGATGCTTGGCCGCGCGCTTCGCGTCGGCGAGGGGAACGCGCATCCGGTGATAGATCTTCTCCACGCCGGCGCGTCCATTCAGCGACGTTCGGCGCGCTTCGAAGATGGACGGTTGACGGGGCGTCGCTCGTTTCCGGTCCCGGGTCAATATCACTCGCGCGACAGTGGATACGACATTGAAGACCCGGGCCAGCCAGGACGTCAAAGTGCTGATGACCAGCGCGGGCTCGGCTCGCAGTCGACGAAGTCCATCGAGCACGAGCGACATCGAACTGGTTCTCTCGTCGCCGTCAACGTCCTCAGTCGTGGGGAGCGGTTCGCGAACTTCCGGTGAGATGTCGAAAAGACTGGCGAAGGTCTCGGCGCCGGAGACGCCGTCGGCGAGGGCGTGATGCACCTTCAATGCCGCGGCCACGCGCCCGTCGGCCAAACCCTCGATAATCAAGAGCTGCCATAACGGACGCGTGCGCACGAGAGGTCGCGACAGGAACTCTGAGATCAACGCATCGAACTGATCAGCGCTCCCCGGTGAGGGCAGTGCGACGCGCGATATGTGTCGATCGAGGTCGATGTGCGATTCGGGCACGAGCGCCGGCCACGTGAGATCGAAGGGAGCGCGAATGACCCGCTGGGTCAGCACCGGAATCTCGTGCAGCCGATCGGCGATGTTCTTGCGAATGCGTTCATAGCGCTCCGCGGGATCGGCGATATCGCCGAAGTCGAGTTCGATCACGGCGCCGATGTTCATCGCTGAGCCCGGGACTTCCAACAAGATGAAGGCACTGTCCAAAGGGTCGAGGTAACGCGTCAACGACCGCTGCTTCCAAAACCGCCTTCGCCTCGCTCAGCCGGTGGAAGCTCGGCGACCGCCGTAAATCGTGCCGACGGCACCGGCAACACCACGAGTTGGGCAATACGGTCGCCCTTTTTCACTTCGTACTCGTGCGTCGGATCGAGGTTCACGAGGGCGATCATCACCTCGCCGCGGTACCCGGCGTCGATCAATCCCGGTGCGTTGATGCAGGTGACACCGTGCTTGGCGGCCAGACCGCTTCGCGGCAGCACGAATCCCCCGTGCCCTTCGGGGATCGCGACGGCGAGGCCGGTCGGCACCATGGCGCGACCGCCGCCGGGCGCGATCGTGCGCGATTCCACGGCGACCAGATCGCATCCCGCATCGCCAACGTTCGCGAACGACGGCAGCGTGGCGTCGGGGTGTAGAACCCGAACGGGGATTTCCATAGGCGAAGGATATCGCCGGGTGAAGCGAACCTCGGCTGAAGATTATGTAGTGTCGCACTGTGCTGGTGTGGATGGATTTGGAGATGACCGGACTCGAACCACTGCGTCACGTCATCATCGAGATTGCGACCCTCATCACTGACGACGACCTCAATGTCATCGCCGAAGGACCGGACTTGGTCATTCACGCCTCGCCGGAGCAGATGGCCGAAATGGGTGACTTCGTCACGGAGATGCACACCAAATCCGGACTCATCGACGCCGTCTCTCAATCGACGATCACGAACGATGAGGCCGAGGCGCAGACCATGGCGTTCCTCAAAGAACACATCGCCGAAGCGCGAACGATCCCCCTGTGCGGCAATTCCATCGGCACCGACCGCCGATTCCTTCAGGAATACATGCCGACGCTCGAAGAGTTCTTTCACTACCGCAACGTCGACGTGTCGACGTTGAAGGAATTGGCGCGCCGGTGGTACCCCGAAGTACTTGACGCCCTCCCAGAGAAGGAGACCACGCATCGCGCCCTCGACGACATTCGCGAATCGATCGAAGAACTCCAGCACTACCGCGACGCGCTCTTCACCACAGCGCCCGTGAATCCTCCAACGCTCAATGAGTGAGGCGGTCCTCTCACTCGCGGACGCTACGGCACAAATGACCGCACCGGGTTCCATGTTCGAAACCGAACGTACCTCGGTCAACGGAATTGAGATGACGGTGTGGAAACACGCCCCGGCGACACTTCGCCAGGTACTGGATCTCTCGCTCGCTCACGCGTCGCGTGACTTCCTCGTCTACGAGGGCCAGCGCTTCACCTTCGACGAGCACTACCGAGCCGCGTCGACCCTGGCGGAACGCCTTTTGGCCGACGGCGTGACCAAGGGCGACCGGATCGCGATCGCGTCGCGCAATCTTCCCCAATGGGTTATCGCCTTCTGGGGGACGGTCGTCACCGGCGCGGTCGTCGTGCCCATCAACGCCTGGTGGACTCCGGAAGAGTTGCACTACGGTCTCAGCGACTCAGGAGCATCGGTGCTCTTCGCCGACGAGGAGCGATTGGAACGGGTCCGCGGCGAGCTCGACAGTCTTACGGAGCTATCGACCATCGTCGTGATGAGCGAAGACCCGACGCGACCGGCTCGGCTCGGTGCACCCCATCCACGAGTGCGGACCGTCGATTTCAATGAGTACGTGGGTG
>CALGFJ010000238.1 GCA_937881055.1 uncultured Acidimicrobiaceae bacterium
GATACTAAGGAAGTTTTTTCAACATCGGCGGTAAAGTTGTAACTGCGCCATTGGATTTCGTGTGTACTCAACGTACGAAGTGAGATGTGCACTTCACCCCCGAATGCTCACCGAACGGAGCAGTACATGTCCCACCAGGGTTTCGACACTTCAGTGCTCGGCGAGTTCTTCTGGAACTCGACCGAACTGTTGTCGGTCCTGGGCAGCGACGGCTCGTGGCAGATCGTCAACGCCGCGTGGCCCGAGCAAATGGGTTGGTCGCTCGAAGACTTGCAGGGTGGTCCGTTCATTGACCTCATCCACCCCGATGACGTCGAGGTGACCGTTCGCGAATTCGAACGCTTGGTCACGTCACCCGACGCGACCTTGGTGGAGTTCCGCAATCGTCAGCGTCGTCGCGATGGTGCCTATCGGTGGATCGAGTGGAGTTGCCAGGGCCACGACGGCCTGGTCTTCTCGGCGGGCCGCGACATCACGAGTCAGGTCGAGGCGCAAATCGAATTGGCCGGCACTCTCGAGACGAAACGCGCCATCCTCGACGCGGTCGTCGACTCGATCGTTACCATCGATGAGCAGTTTCTCGTGCTGGACGTCAGTCCCGGCACCGAGAGAATCTACGGCGTCCCTCGCGACGAACGACAAGGGAAGAACTCGCTCATCATCGTCCTGCCGGAGGACCGCGACCGCGTCGCGTCAGAACTGCGCCGACTCTTTCAGGGCGAAGACGGCGCCATCACGAGCTACCACTTTCGAGCCATTCACGTCGACGGACACTTGCTGAACATCGAAACCCGAGGACGTCTGATCCGCGACGAGACGGGCCGCGAGCCGCGAGCCGTATTGGTCTCGCGCGACGTCACCGAAGCCGTGGCCGCCGAGGCAGTCTTGAAGGAGGCCAAAGAAGCCGCCGAGCGGGCCAACGCCGCCAAGAGCGAATTCATGTCACGCATGAGCCACGAACTGCGCACACCCCTCAACTCCGTACTCGGCTTTGCCCAGATCTTGGAAATGGAGCTGAAGTCGCCCGATGCGCTCGAGATGGTCAGCTATATACACAATTCGGGTAAGTACCTCCTCGAGCTCATCAATGAAGTCCTTGACATCTCGCGCATTGAATCAGGTCACATCAGCGTCTTGATCGAACCGATCATGTTGAGGGACCTCGTGAACGAATGCATAGAACTCGTGACGCCTCGGGCCAACGAACTCGACCTCACCATCACGTCGCGGGCGAGCATCGACTTGCACGTGTTGGGCGACCAGCAGCGACTGAAGCAGGTTCTGCTCAACCTCTTGACGAACGCTATTAAATACAACCGACCGAACGGCAAGGTCACTCTTACGTGCGAAAGGGTTGGCGGCAAGGTCCGACTCTCGGTCAGTGACACCGGCCCGGGCATCAGTCCGGACCTGCGTGAACGACTCTTCACGCCCTTCGACCGACTGGACGCCGAGACATCCGGGATCGAAGGAACCGGTCTCGGCCTGGCGCTCTCCAAGGGCCTCATTGAAGCCATCGGCGGCACCCTCGGTGTTGACAGCCAGGTCGGTTGGGGCTCGACGTTCTGGATCGAGCTCCCGAGCGCCGAGTGTCCGAAGTCGCTCGCCCAACGAAGTGAGCCGACGTTGGCGCTCGAAGTCGCCAACTCGGCGAAGACGTCGGTGCTCTACATAGAAGACGACGTCGCCAACGTGCAACTCGTCGAACGCCTCATGATGCAACGGCCGAACATCCACCTCATCACGTCGCTCTTGGGCGGACTCGGCGTGGAACTGGCGCAACAGTTCCGACCGGACCTGATCCTGCTCGACGTGCACCTCACGGACATCCACGGGTTCGAGGTCCTCGAGCGTCTCCAGGGCGACTCTCGGACCGTCGACATTCCGGTCGTCGTGTTATCGGCCGACGCCACCACGTGGCAGCGCCGGCGCTTCCGCAACGCCGGCGTCTACGACTACCTCTCGAAGCCGCTCGACCTCCAACAACTCCTCGACGTCATCGACCTGCACCTCGGGGCCGGGGCGGCGTCAGAAGTACTCGCGAACACGCCCGGCAGCGTCACCACGTCCTGATCGCCATCACGCAGAGTTCGCTTACGGCGTGATGCGAGATCGAATCTGTTGAATCCATTCGTCCGCCGATCGGCGAGTTTCGGCGATTTGCGCGCGTCGATCCGTCGCGTCAACGCCGGTGACGGGATAGGAACCGAGGAACTTGACCCGCGCGAGGTGGGCCTGGAGGTCGGCGAGACAGTCCGCGACGACGTCGTCGGCGACGTGACCTTCGAACTCAATGACGAAGCAGTAATCGCCCAGACCACGCTTCGTCGGTCGACTCTCCAACTTGGTGAGGTTGATATCGCGCGCGGCGAAACGACCGAGGATGCCGTAGAGCGAACCGGGGCGGTCGGCGTCCTGGAAGCACACGATCGTCGTTCGGTCGTGCCCGGTGGGCGCCGCGACGCGTTCGCGTCCCACGACGACGAACCGCGTGGCGTTATCGGGATGATCCTCGATGTCCGTCGCCAACGCGACGAGTCCGAAGAGTTCGCCGGCCAAGCTCGAGGCGACCGCGGCCCACGGTTCGCTCGATTCCGAGACCTCTCGCGCGGCTTGTGACGTCGACGTCGTTTGCTCGATCGCGACGTCGAGTCCGTGCAGAAACACGCGGCACTGGGCCAACGCGTGCACGTAGCTGCGCACGCTCGACACGTCCTCCATTGCGACGTCGGGTCGAGCGAGCAGGTGAAGGCGAATCGGGATCACGATCTCTTGCACGATGACTAATTCGTGGTCGAAGACCAAGCCGTCGATCGTGGCCGACACCGTCCCTTCGATCGCGTTCTCGAGGGGAACGAGTCCCCGGTCGAGCGAGGAATCGGCCACCGCCGAAAGAACATCGGCGAATGAATCGCACGCGACGGGCTCCACGTTTTCCATGATGGAGACGGCTTCGTGGGAGAACGAGCCCTCGGGACCGAGGTAGCCGATGCGCAGCGTTGCCATCACGCGAGGCTAGTTCCACCGCCGCAGTCGCCCGGTACCGCGGGGTTTGGCGAGGTCATTTGAATGCGTACGATAGATGGGGAACAATTTCGAAAGGCCGTGCAATGGGGCACCCGATGTTTGAGTATGACGCAGTGCTGGCGAACGAAGTTTTTGACTACTGTCGCGACCGCCTTTCGATGGACCCGGTGCCACTGGACTACGGAAGCTTGCACGCGATGCCCCCCGGCGACATGAAGGGCTTCATCCGTCCCGAGGGCCACGACGCCGACGAGATCCTCGAGTTCTTCAAGAATGACCTGGCCCCGGCGGTCGTCTCGATCGACTCGCCCGGTTTCCTCGCCTTCATCCCCAATGCACCGACCAAGAATTCGCTGCTCTTTGACATGGTCGTCGCGTGCTCGGGACTCAACGGCACGAGTTGGCTGGAGTCGAGCGGCGTGGTGATGGCGGAGAATCTGGCGCTCGAATACCTCGCCGAGTTGGCCGGCATGCCCGAGGGCTCCGGCGGCGCGTTCGTGTCCGGGGGCTCGCTGGGCAACCTCTCGAGTCTCACCGTCGGACGTGACGTGGGGCGCACCAAGCGTCCGAACCTCTTGCCGCACGAAGTGCGTTACGCCATCTCGTCCGACGCGCATTCGAGCATCGGCAAGGCCCTGCACGTGCTCGGCATCGAGCCGCTGATCGTGACGACCGACGACCACCGCTTCACACGGGCCAGCCTCGAAGACGCGATGGCGAACGACCCCAACCCCGACAGCGTCATCGGCGTCGTGGCGACGTCGGGCACGACGAACGCCGGCATCGTGGACGACCTCGAGGGCCTCGGCAGTTACGCGCGCGAACACGACCTGTGGTATCACGTGGACGGCGCCTACGGCGGGGCGGCGTTGTTCTCGCCCACCGAGCGACACCTCTTCGCGGGTCTTCGGCACGCGGACAGCTTCATCGTCGACCCGCACAAGTGGCTCTTCGGTCCCCTCGACTGCTGCGCCCTGATCTACCGCAATCCGACCATCGCGCGAAAGGTCCTCGCCCAACAGGCGGGCTATCTCGACATCTTGCACTCGAGCGACGACGATCACTACGAATGGAACCCTTCGGACTTCGCGATCCACCTGTCGCGTCGGGCCCGGGGACTCCCCTTTTGGTTCTCACTGGTCACCAACGGCACGGCCGCCTACGAGAGCGCGGTCCAGAGCGCGGTGGACCTCGCGCATCGCACCGAGAAGAAGATCGACGAACTCGACTACGTGGAGATGGTCCGACCGATCAGTCTGACGATCGTCCTCTTTCGGCGAAAGGGTTGGACGAGCGAGCACTACACCGAGTGGAGTCATCAGCTCCTACGTGACCAGATCGCCTTCGTGACGCCCACGAAGTGGGAGGGCGAGACCGTCGGTCGGCTCGCGTTCCTGCATCCCAACACAACGGATGAACTCGTGGATCAGATCCTCGAGTCGATGGCCGACTAGCGCCCTTCGAGTAACGGATCGCTCGGCGTGCGCGTCGCTTCGCCGCGTTGTGACTTACGACGCCACGCGACGCCGCCGAGCGCCTCGAGGACGATCCGGTTGCCCAGATACGCCGTGATCTCGGCGTGGTCGTAGGGCGGCGAGACCTCGACGACGTCCACGCCGCCGACGGGCGTCCCCATGGCGATGCGACGTATTGCGTCGAGCAGCTGGCGACTCGTGAGCCCACCCGGTTCGGGCGTCCCGGTACCCGGAGCTGAACCCGGGTCGACCACGTCGACGTCGACCGACAGAAAGACCGCGTCGCACTCGTCCATGGCAATCGCTATCGCCTCGTCGAGAACGGCGTCGAGTCCGCGCGAGACGATCTCGCTCATCTCGAATGAACGCATCCCCTGTTCGGCCATCCAATCCAGCGTCGCCGGTTCGGGCCAGTAGCCCCGAAGTCCTATCTGCAAGAAGCGGTCCCCGCGACAGGCCCCCGATTCGATGAGTCGGCGCATGGGTGTGCCGTGTCCGTACAACGAACCCATTTGGGTATCACCGGTGTCGGCGTGGGCGTCGAAGTGGATCACCGACACCCTTCCCCATCCGACGTGTCGCGCCACGCCGGTCACGTCGGGGAGCGCGATGGTGTGATCGCCACCGAGCACGATCGGAATCACGCCGGCCGCGGCGACCGCGGTCACGCGCTCTTCGAGGAGGCGCAGCGACTTCTCGGTGTCGCCCGACGGCATCTCGACGTCCCCGAGGTCGACGACGTCGAGGTCCTTCAGTGGGTCGACGCCGAGGGCGAGACTGGGGCGCATCCCGTCGTGGGGCAAGTAATCCGTGACCCGTATCGCTTGTGGACCGAATCGACAGCCGGGTCGGTGTGACGTCCCCCCGTCGAAGGGCGCGCCAATGATCGCCGCGCCCGACGTCGTCCACTCCCGCGCTACGTCCGGGTCAGCGGCGGGAACGCCGAGAAACGTGGCGTCGGGTCCGTAGAGGTTGCCTATGCGCACGAATCACCTCGCCACCCTGTGATGAAGTCCGTATCTCTAGAGTGCATACGTCGCCCTGATCGCCGCCGTGAGTTCGTCGACGTGATTGGTCACGAGTGAGACGTGGCCGTCGCCTTCGAAGAAGTGCCGGCTCGCCGTCGGCAGACTCCGGGCCAGCCACTCCCCGTGCGTTCGAGGCACCATCAGGTCCTGATCGCCAAACCACACGGCGGTCGGTACGGAGATCGTCGTCGGATCGAATCCCCACTCCTTCATCATCGCCTGGTCGTCGTCGAAGAATCCCCGCCACCCGAATTCGAAACCCTGCTGCAACGATGCGGCGAAACCCTCTCGGCGCGCCTCGGGTTCAAAGGCCGCCTTGTCCGGCTCGGAGAGCAGCCCACCGAATAGTTCGACCACGTCGTCTTTGGTCGCAGCTTTGAACGCGTCACCGTACATCGCCATACGCGCTTCGTATTCCGGACCACCTTCTTTCGCGAGGGCGAACTCCTCGACGTTCTCCGGTCCCATCCCCTCGGTCCAGTCGAAGTCGAGGTTCGTCGGCACGACGCCCGCGAGCGACCACGCCGCGCGACAGCGTGGCGCATCCAGGGCCGCGCAGGCGAGGGCGTGGGGGCCGCCACCGGACCAACCAACGACGACGTAGTCACTTCGACCGGCCGCATCCAGTGCCAAGCGGGCGTCGTCCACGACCGAGGCGACGTCTCGTCCCTCCAAGCGCGACGACTTTCCGTACCCCGCACGCGAGGTCGTGACCACGAAAAGGCTCCCGTCTTCGACGAGGGGTGCGAACATCTTCACCAGACTGGCCGAACCCGGGGTCCCGTGATGAAACAGGACGGTGTGGCCGGACGGTTCGCCCAGGGTCGCCACTTGAAGAACTCTTCCGTCGGGAGTGTCAATCAAGAATTCGTTGTACGTCATCACATTCCGATCGTCGTATCAACTCTCCACCATACGCTGAAGGAATGTCATCGTCGCGCTCGATTTCGGTCTCGCGACTGATCCACGCAACCCCGTCGCGGATCTTCGATCTGCTCGCCGATCCGCGCCAACACGCTCGATTCGACGGGTCTGGTTCCGTGACGTCGGTGAAGACCGCTCCGCCGCGACTGGCGCTCGGTTCGACGTTCTCGATGCGCATGAAGATGGGTCTGGGCTACGTCACGCGAAATCGGGTCGTGGCATTCGAGGAGGACCACTGCATCGCGTGGCACCACTTCGCGATGTTCGAGTGGCGCTACGACCTCGAGGAAGTCGAAGGTGGCACGATGGTCACCGAGTCGTTCAACTACGACCGGCCGTGGGCCTTCGCGATCATCGCCATGGGCTTTCCCGAACGAAATCGTGCCGCCATCGCGGCGACGCTGGAACGACTCGAGGCGATCGTTACCTCGTGACGGTGAGCGTCACGCCGTCGTTCAAGAGTTCGACCCAGGTCTGACCGGGCGTCATCAGAGCCGGGTTGCCGTTCGCCGTCTTGTACTGAATGACGTCGGACTTCGACGGTCCCCGCGACCAGGTCCCCATGGTCTCTTTGCCGTCGACGAAGAACGCCGCGGTCCCCGAGCCCTGCAGATTCGCGTAGGAGGCCTCCGTGCCGATGCCGTTCACGTAGTTCACCCACATGACGATGACGTTCTTGGGCGACTCCCGCACACCGGTGCCCGTGACGTCCGCTTTGCCGAAGAGTGTCCGGTCCCACGACAGTGACGTCGTGTCCCAGGTCCACGTCACCTGGTAGTAGCTCGGGAAGGGAACGATGAAACTCACAGCCGTTAATCCGGCGGTCTTCTGCTTCGATGTTCGGTATTGGAAGAGTGGCGGGGGCGGCACCGGAGTGCCCCCGAAAGCGAAGAGCTGGGGAGCGATCGCGAAGAGGTTGTGGGGAGCGTAGAGGTTGGGGTCGCGGAACATCGCGGTGCCGGCGCTCGATTCGTCGATCAACTTCACCGGCGCGGTCGAGATGCTGGCCACCGCGTAGGGCGCGCCCCCGGAGTAGGCGAAGATACCGCCGAGGGGCCACACGACCTGGGTGTCGGTCGGTCGAACCGAACGCACGGGTCCGACCTTCGCGGGGGCGTGCGAATTGAATATCGCCGCCAACCGGGTGATGCCCCCGTTCACGATCTCTTCGTACACGACGTCGGCTTGATCGATGCCCCACTGCGGCAGTGCTTGGGGCGTGTTCTCGATCTTGACCGTGAGGGCCGGTCGCTTCACCGAGAGACCGGTCGGGTCAGGCATTCCGGTCAGTGGCGCGGTCGGGTACTGCGGCAAGGTCGTGGTCGTCGTCGTGGTAGTCGGCGTCGAAGTGCTCTTCTTAAAGTGGAAGTAGGCCAGTCCCCCGATGGCCGCGACGACGAGCACGACAACAACCGCGGAGAGTGTTTTTCGCATGTACTAAACCTAGTAAATCACCCGTCAATTACGGTGCCACCGCGTCGCTCGCGAGTCGTTTGTAGATCACGGTGTGGGGCAGCATCGTCTCGGGACTGAGATGCTCAGATCCCTCCAACCTCAGCCACCCCACGGTCTCATAGAAGCCGAGCGCCGTGTCGCGGCCGTTGGCCCAGAGCTGCCCGACGCCGAGTGACCGAAGGTCCTCTTCGGCGAAGGCGAGTACGCGCGCACCGTAACCTCGTCCCTGCACGTCAAAGTCGGTCGCCATGTAGCGCAGTTGAAACGTGACGAGGGACGGGTTCATCGGTGGCGCCGAAGGAAAGAACGACGCGCTCACGACGAGTCGCGAGCCGATGAATCCCGCGTAGTGCAGTGACGTGGCGTCGCCGTCGCGCGGATCCGGGTGATAGATCTCGGGGTCGTCGTCTCGCAAGACCCGTCGGCGCAGATCGTGCAGTTGGTCGGCCGAGACGCGGGCCACGCGAAATTCGTCCTCAGTCAAGGCGTTGCACCATCGTGATCAGCGTCAAGGATTGGTCGCGATACATTTCGAAGCTCTCCCCGGTCGGGCGAAAGCCAACCTTCTCATAGAAGGCGCGAGCGCGCGGCACCGACGTCGTAACGTGCAAGTAGACCTCGGAAACGCCGTGGCTCCTCGCCCATTCGCCAATGGTGCGAACCAAGAGCGCGGCCGTACCCGTTCCTCGTTCCCTCGGCGTCACGTACATCCCGTAGAGCCAGCGCGTACCGGGATAGGCCTCGTTGTAGCCGCCCGAGACCATTCCGACCACTCGACCATCACGGTCAGCGAGGTAGTACAGGCGCGTCGAGGCGGCGTTCTTCCACTGCGCGTTCGACCAACGCACCGACTCCTCGTACGTCGAGCCGTACGCGTCGGGGGTATCGGCGAGCGCTTCGAGGCGGATCGTGCGCAAATCCTCCCAGTCGTCTTTCGCGCAGCGGCGGATGCTCAGCGTGGACTCACGTGTCATCGGTCATGCGCGCGGCCACGTTGCGTTCGGCGGGACTGCCCTGGGCGAAGTTGTCGCGCACTGAGTCGTGGTCGACGTCCGGTCGGTTCTGCGAGAGTTTGGCTTTGCCCTGGATCGCCATCACCTCAATCTCGATGCCGACGATGGCCATCACTTGTCGATCGACGTACTCACTCGGCGCGTCGTCGACGCACCATTCGGGCGATCGGCCGGCCTCGAACTGGTCGGTCAATGCCCGCACCTGTCGCTGCAGCCACTCCGGGTCATCGTGCACCGTGACGCGCCCGCGCACCTCGGCCGCGACGTAGTTCCAGGTCGGCACGACGCCGGGACTCTCGAACCGGCTCGGGTAGTTCGATGGTGACACGTACGCGCTCGCGACGAGGAAGAGCCCCAAGACCTCGTCGCCGTCGTGCAGAGCGCGCCACCACGAATTGGCCTTGGCGACGTGCGTAAGGATCCTCGTGTGGTCGTCACTGACGATCACGGGCACGAAGACGCTCTGCAGGCCGTCGGGGGCGACGACGACGAGCATCCCGGCTCCGGCCTCGCGAACGACGGCCCACGCGGCCTCTTCGTCGATAGCGTGCTTCGGGGGAACGTACACGTCACCATCCTTCCATGCGGAAAGGTCGTAGCGACCAAGCAGTCGATCTCACGTACCTTCGGGAGACGCCAGCGCGGCGTAGTCGTCGCGGCGCGGCAGTCGGGCCGAGTAGATGCTGTACCCGTCGATCTGGCGAACGAGGAGCGTCGCGATCGCGGTGGCCGCCATCATCGGAATAGCGAGCGAGAATCCACTGTGCGTCAGTTCGAGCACCAGGACCAATCCGGCTAGTGGTGCCTGCATCGAGGCGCCGATCATCGCCGCCGCGCCAATGAGGGCGAAGGCCCCGATGGGCGTGCCCGGCCACAGGTGGATCCAGAGTGCACCGAAGAAGGCGCCGAAGAGCGCGCCGGTCGCGAGAAATGGAGTGAAGACTCCACCGGCGGCGCCGCTGCCCAACATCATCGCGGTGACGAGCGGCTTGAGGGCGAAGAGCGCGAACAAGAGTCCGACGCCACCGATGCCGAGGAACGCTTCGTGCGCCATGTCCTTGCCGTTGCCGAAGAGTTGCGGATACCAGATACCGATGACACCGAGGATTGCAAAGGCGATCGGCATGATCCACAGAATGTGCAGCCCCTTCGCACGAAAATGCGACGCCCAACCGATGAGTCGGACATAGAAGACCGCGAGTAGTCCAATGACGACGCCGGCCAACAGCGACCAGACCATCAGCGACCCGCTGAAGCGATAGTTGGGAATGTCAGCGTAGGTGGCACCATTCGGGAGATAAAGCCACGCAACCATCGTCGCGATCAACGACGTCGCGAGCGCGGGCATGACGACGGGCAGTGCGAAGCTTCCGTAGAGGACCTCGGCCGTGAAGATGGCACCGCCGAGCGGCACGTTGTAGACGCAGGCGAGACCCGCGCCACCGCCGCACGCGACGAGCAGACGCTTTTGCGCCGGACTCAAATTGAACCAGTGCGAAACCGCGCTCCCGGAGGCACCACCCATCAACTTCGGCGCGGCTTCTCGACCGATGGACGCGCCGAGCCCGATCACGATTTCGGAGACGACTGACGTCAGAAAGCTCCGTCGCAGCGACAACTCGCCGTCACCGTTCCAGACAGCGTCGTCGATGTCAGACTTCTCGTGCCGGAGATAACGCCTGATCAAGTACCACGACACGGCCCCAAAGACTCCCGCGATAATCAGCACGACGATTCGTCGACTCGAACTCACCGAGGCGACCGCATTCTGGAAGTTCCCTGAGTGGTAATTGAATCCGGCGCGCTCAAACTCCGCGAGCAGCCACATCAACAAGTCTCCGAAGAGACCGGTGGCGACGCCCACCACCGCGACGGCGAGCCAGAACTGCGGCGTGAGCCGCGCCTCACCGTCGTGCGTGACGTTCGGCTGCTCCATGGCACCGCGGCCGGAGGGAATCCGGCGCTTGATCATTGGTGGAGGAACGCGAAGGCGTTCACTCT
>CALGFJ010000239.1 GCA_937881055.1 uncultured Acidimicrobiaceae bacterium
AGCTCCAATTGAGATGACTCGTCGTTCACGGTCTCTCGACCGGCGTTGATCAGGACAATGTGTTGGTAGTTCGGGGGTCGATCCTTGACGTTGGCGAGCGCCCACGCCACGAACTCAGACTCGCTGAGCGCCAAGGCCGGCAGCGTGACCCGGAGTTGGCCCAGGGGTCGCGCCACGAACTCGTGGGCCTTGACGGCAACGATTGCGCCGTAGTGCGCGGGAAAGACCATGATGTCGTCGCCGAGCGGCAACACCCGTTCGTGGACACTGTGATAAAGACTGTGCGCGAAGGATTCGGCCTGGTCCGCCAAATCCGGTCGTCCGACACTCTCGAGGAACACGGTGTCGCCCGTGAAGACCGCCGCGTGTCCGAGGAGGTACATGGTCGAGCCCTCGGTGTGACCGGGCACGCTCACCGCCGACACGTTCAACTCGACCCCGGGCGCCAGAGAGATATTTCGCCCATCGCTCAAGGCTTCGAAGTCGAAGGTGAAATCATCTGAGGGGTTCAACCACAACTGGGCTCCGGTCGACGCCACCAGATCGCGGGCGCCACTGATGTGATCGGCGTGGAGGTGGGTGTCGAGGACGTGGGTGATCGTCCAGTGGTGATCTTCGGCGATCGACCGATACTGCTGAATGTCCAAGGATGGATCGACCACCACACAACTGGCGTCGGCGCCGATCACGTACGAAAGACAGCCTTTCCCCCGTCGACGAAGCTGGACGACCGTGGCACCGCCGAACTCTCCTTCGACGGCGTCGTAAGTCGACGCCCACGCGCCCATCCCGCCTTCGAGCACGTCACTGGCGATGTTGTGGCGAGCGAGGACCTCGGCCCCTTGTCGCGCCCGGGTGCCTTTGGCGCAGATCACGACGAGGTGCTCATCGAGCGGGACCTCGTCGATTCGTCGCTCGAGCGTGTTCAGCGGGATGTTGTGGACGCCGGGGATCTGCCAATCAGCGACCTCGTCTACGTCGCGTACGTCGATCATGTACGGACTTTCGTCAGTGTCGAGCAGTGGGAGGAGCTCGTACGTGGAGATACTGGAGATCAATTCTGCTCGAGCCACGCGAAAAGTCTAGGAGTAGATTCCTTGGCACTGGCGATGAGCCAGAGACAAAGGAAATGGTCATGGTCGAAGTACGCAATGTCAACGTCGCCGAAGCACTGGAATTGCTCGACGGAGGTGCGCTCCTGCTCGACGTTCGAGAGGACAACGAGTGGGAGTCCGGCCGGGCCCCGAACGCCGATCACATCGCGCTCAACGAAGTACCCGATCACCTGGACGAACTCCCGGCCGGACGGACGATCATCTGCGTGTGTCGCTCCGGCGCTCGTTCGGGACGGGCCACGAAATTTCTACTTGATCACGGTAGAGACGCCGTCAACCTCGAAGGCGGCATGCTCGCCTGGAGCGCCGAGGGCGAACCGCTCGAAGGCGACGTTGACGAACCAACGATCATCTAGGACCTAGCGCATGACGCAACCTCTCGGACCGTTGCACACGCTCTCCGCCGCGGTGCGCGAGGGCCGAGTCACCGTTACGAGGCTCGTGACGACGTCGATTGAACGGCTCGAGAAGGCGAATCCCATATTGAATGTCCTCGCGGAAGCGGCGTTCGACGAGGCCCTCGAGGCGGCCGCGGCGATGGACGCGGGCACACGACCGACCGGTCCCCTGGCCGGGATTCCGACGTTGATCAAAGACCTCGAAGACTGGCGAGGTCATCCCACGAGGAAAGGTTCCCTGGCACTGCGCGACGTCGCGCCGGCGACCTCAAACGGCGTCGTGCCCCAGCGTCTTCTCGACGCCGGAGCCGTCATCGTCGGGAAGTCGACCTTGCCCGAGTTCGCCATCGAGGGCTACACCGCCAACCTCTTGACCGGCGTGACGCGCAACCCCTGGAACACCGAGCTCTCACCCGGCGGTTCGAGTGGCGGATCGGCCGCCGCCATCGTCGCGGGCCTCGTCGGCGTCGCCACCGCCACCGACGGCGGCGGATCGATTCGAATCCCGGCGTCGTTCTGCGGACTCGTCGGGATCAAGCCGACCAACGGCCTGATCGGTCGATGGCCAGCCCACGACTGGATTGACTACTCGACCGATGGCCCGTTCGCGACGTCGAGCGACGACCTACGAATTCTCTTGGACGTCATGGCCGGTCCGGTCGCCGGCGACCCGACGGCGCCTACGCGGGCGTTCATTGCGCATATGACACGACTGGACGAAAGTCCGGTGCGAGTGATCGCCGCCGAGCGAACCTCTCCCTTCGGGCCTCTTCCCGATGGCGTGGAAAAGGCGTTCCACGACGCGGTCGACGCATTCGCCAACGTGATGAAAGCGACGGTCTCGTGGCGCGAAGCCGAAGGATTCTTCAAAGACGGTGACCCGGACCTCGACTGGTTCACGGTGACGACCGCCGAGCACGTCACGTCGCTCGGCCGTTCGTGGGTCGAGGAGCACATGGATGAGTTCCACGTGTCGTCACAAGAGTTTCTGACGTCCGGCCTCGCCGTCACGGCCGAGGAGTATCTCGCGGCTCGTCGACGTCGATTCCTCTACGTACGCACCTTGGACGAACTCCTCGGCGACGACGGACTGTTGCTCACGCCGACCTTGGCCGCGGAGGGCTGCATGGCTGACGGGCGGTTACGTCCCGACGCCGACGTCCACGGCTTGCCGCCCGAGGTCTATTCGACCGCGGTGCAGAACGTCACCGGACACCCGGCGCTCACTCTCCCCTTCGGTATATTGCGCACCGGACTGCCCTTCGGGCTTCAAGTGACGGCCGCGCACTACGACGATTACCGGCTGCTTGACGTCGCTGACCTTTTCCAAAGCGCGTACCCGTGGCCGAACACGGCACCCGGTTACGAATCTCTCGCCAGTGTCCTCGACTCGTGAGGAACGACCGCGGCGATGCAGGATGCCGATCGTTGAGAGCCGGCAGTCCTTCATGAATTGAGCGGGATTTGGCCGCTGTTTGAGCCAGATGTCTCAGAATTGACCGGATAGATCAGGGCAAATGCTCGTGCCGGGGATTCGTGTAAAACTCACGGGACCAGAATCACGTTTTCAAAGCACCGGAAGAGCCCCCACGACTCACCAACCTGGAGAGAGACTTGCGACCACGCTTCAATGTCCTACGAGCAGTCGGCGTATTGCTCGCCGGCATGTTCATGGTGGGTGCCGTCGCGACGCCCGTTGGGGCAGCCGGCAATCTTCCTCCGTCGAATCCGACGGCCAACGTGGCCCCCTCCCCAAACTTCAACTCGAGTGGGCTCTGTCACAACACCGCCGGCGCGACACCGTGCGCGAATCCCTGCGTGCGACTCGTCGGGGCCAGTTCGAATCGGCATCCCGTATTCCCCGCGTTTAGCGGTACGCCGACGTGCACGTCGTTCGTGCTTCGCGCCCTCAACGTCGCCCGAACGGACGAAGGCCTGCCGGCGATCGTCTTGCCGACCAACTGGTTCACCTTGAAACCCCAAGAGCAACTCTTCGTGATCGTGGACCTCGAACGAACGGATCGAGGATTGCCCCCGTACTTGGGACTCAATCGCCAGCTCCACGCCACTGCGCAATCTGCCGCGGCGCACGAAGCGGATCCCAGTTACGCCAGTAACTTCCGCGCGGGACTCGATCCCGAAGGCGTGCGCGGCATGGGAGGCACGCTCGCCCTGGGATACACCACGCTCGAAGCCGACTACGTCTGGATGTACGAGGACGGCTGGGGTGGCAGCGCTTCGTTGACGCCGAACATCGCGTGCACGTTCGCCGGCGCCCTCGGGTGCTGGGGCCACCGCGATCAACTGCTCGGCTACGACGGGACCTACAACTACGGCGTGGGACTGCACTGCACCACGTGCGAGATGGGCACCGGGTTCGCAGTGGTGAACGGCACCGGATCCTTCACGAGCCTCATCGAATTGCCCGCCGGCTCACCGCCGCCGATGTACTTTACCTGGGCGCAGAACGTCGTGCCGTTCCTCGCTCCTTCAGTTTCGACCGCGGGCTAGCCACTTCCACGTCCGCACCGCAATTGGGCGCGTCACTAGAGATCATCAAGGGTCATTCGGCGCGTCTCACAACGCGCAGTCCCAACGGTTTCTACCTTCATGAGATAGTGAACGGATCTGTCGCGACATAGTGAACACCTCGCGGAGGTAGATACTGAAATCTGTCACGTCATCGTGAACAGCTGAACCTATGCCTCCACCCTGAAGGGTGATGTCCTAGGCCACAAGACGATGGGAGGTGAGAACCTCAGCTGTGCCCATTGACGATCTTGCGAGCTAACGCAGAGTTCATTGGTGCGCAAATCGTGACCACCAATGTCGCAATCACAATGAAGACGACGGAAGCACGTCGATGTCAGACGAAAGTTTGTCGGATGCCCTTGCTCATGTTCATGTTCATGTTCATGTTCATGTTCATGTTCATGTTCATGTTCATGTTCACATTATGGATTCGGCGCAAAGAGATTGGCCCCGACAACTTGGAGTTTCACCTCTACCGACGTCGACCTGTTAAAGAAAGAATTGCTCTCAAAACTGGCGCTGATGTTGTGCGCACCTGGGCTGAGAGCCCCCGCGCCCAGAGTGCACCCCGCAGTGCCGTGAGCATTTACTGTCGCGTCACACAACAGTCGACCGTCCGCCACAATCCTCACCACGCCGCTCAACGAGTGTTGGGAACCTTGGGACGTCACATGTACCACGAAAATCACTGAATCTTCGGCACCGAAGAGAACGGTCGCTTTCGAAAGAACCAGTGAAGTGCGGGTGTTTGAAGTGCGGGTGTTCGCCTTCGCATGACTCGCAAACACCGAAATCGTTGAGCGGTTGCTCACTTCCAAGAATTTGGCAGTCGCCTTCACGGTGGCGTTGAGATCACAGGTGCCGACTGCCAAAAAGTTGACTGTCCGGCCGCTCACCGTGCAGACCGAGAGCGTAGAAGAAGTCAGGGAGAAGACTGCTCCATTCACGGAGGTCTTGAAGCTCGGCGTGAAGTGACCACCCTTTATCGCCGAGAACGGCGGATTCGTGATTGACACCGTCGCCGTGGCCCGGCCCACCGCAAAGCTTTGCGCAGAGCCAGTTCCGGCCCCGCTCTTTCCCGTCGCCGCGACGTGTGCGATAAGAGTGCACGTCCCGACGCCCGTGAGATTGACTGTCGAACCGCTCACCGTGCAGACCGATTGCGTAGAAGAAGTCAGGGAGAAGACCGCACCATTCCCGGAGGACTTGAAGCTCGGCGTGAAGTGACCACCAAATCTTGCCGAGCTTGGAATGTTCGTGATCGTCACATTCGTCGTCCATTGAGCGTGGAGGGTGAGTGAGGTGGAGAGCGTGTAATGCGGGGTGAGGGCCGAGCCGCCGGAGGTGGCGAGGAACCAGCCGTCAAAGGTGTTGCCGGCGTTAGTCGGGGCGTCCGGCAGGGTGATCGTTGAGCCTTCGGGACCGCTGATAGGCGCCACCGCACTGCCGCCTTCGGAGTTGAAAGTGATCGTCACGGTCGCATTCGTCGTCCACCGGGCGTAGAGGGTGAGTGAACTCGAGAGGGTGTAGGGCGAGGTGAGGGCCGCGCC
>CALGFJ010000240.1 GCA_937881055.1 uncultured Acidimicrobiaceae bacterium
CCGTAAGCAACAACTGCGGCGTCGACGAGTTCGGACTGGGTATGTTGTTGGCGAAAAAGCGCATACGACGAACGACCGGTTCGTACGTGGGTGAGAATCGTGAATTCGCTCGACAGTACCTTTCCGGTGAACTCGAGGTGGAGCTCGGTCCTCAGGGCACGCTGGCGGAGCGTTTGCGCGCCGGCGGTGCGGGCATCGCCGGCTTCTATACGCGCGCGGGCGTCGGCACGCAGGTGGTCGACGGGGGATTGCCGCTTCGCTACGGTCCTGACGGTTCAATCGCTTTGGCGTCGGAACCCAAGGAGGTCCGGTTCTTCGACGGCGTCGAATTCGTGTTGGAGCGAGCGATCACCTGTGACTTCGCTCTCGTGCACGCTCGCGTCGGGGATCGCCACGGCAACCTCATCTACGAAAAGGCTGCACAGAACTTCAATCCGTTGTGCGCCCAGGCCGGTCGCGTCACGATCGCCGAGGTCGAAGAACTCGTCGAGCCGGGGGAGATCAATCCGGCGAGCGTCCACACGCCGGGTATCTTCGTCCAACGAGTCGTCGTCGTCGAGAATCCCGAGAAACGCATCGAGCGGCGCACCGTTCGCGCCGTCACCGAGAGCGGAGCCGGACACTGATGGCGCTCTCGCGAGAAGAACTCGCCGCACGAGTGGCCGCCGAGTTGAGAGACGGCGACTACGTGAACCTGGGCATTGGCATGCCGACGCTGGTGCCGAACTACTTGGGCGAGGACATCACCGTCGTGTTGCACTCGGAGAACGGAATCCTCGGCGTCGGTCCGTACCCCGACGACGAACACGTCGACCCCGATCTGATCAACGCCGGCAAGGAGACCGTCACTACGTTGGCGGGCGCGTCGTTCTTCGATTCAGCGACGTCGTTCGCGATGATCCGCGGCGGGCACATCGACGTGGCTGTCCTCGGCGCGATGGAAGTCTCGGAGTACGGTGACCTCGCGAACTGGATCGTTCCGGGAAAGACGATCAAGGGAATGGGTGGCGCGATGGACCTCGTTCAC
>CALGFJ010000241.1 GCA_937881055.1 uncultured Acidimicrobiaceae bacterium
GAGAGTTGTGCCAGTTCGATATAGGAGCGCATGATCGAGGCGTTGAGTCGTTCGATCGTCACGAAGGGATTGGGATCTTCGGGGATAACTTCGTCGATCAGACCCAAGTCCAGTTGGTCCTTGGCCGTGGAGCGCATCGTGGCGAGCGTGATACGCACTTCGTCGTGTGATGGATTCGGTGTCTTATAGAGGATCGACGCGGCCGAACGCGGTTCGGCGACGTAGGCCATCGCCTTGTCAAACATGATCACGTGGTCGGCCATGGGCGTCGTCGCGAGTCCCCCACCGCTGCCGAGCGCGCCGGCGACGAGCGAGATCACCGGTTCGGAGTAATCGATGCCTTTCAGGATCGACCGGGCGATTGCGCGCGACAGGCCCCGCCGTTCGCTCTCGAGGGTTGGTTTGGCCCCCAACGTGTCGGTGATGAAGAGCGCGGGCAGGTGCAAACGCTCGCCCATCTCGAGCATCCGCTCCATGAAGGCGAAGTCTTCCGGTGCGGGATTCGACGGCCGCTTGATAACGGTGTCGCCGAAACGCTGGTACGACGGCTGGGTTCCGACGATCACGAACGGTTGCGCGCCGATCTTCGCGAAGGCGCCCACGATGGCGGGGTAGCGCTTGAACTCAGCTTCCTGGACGTAGTTGTACACGGCGATCGCATCGCTGAAGCAGTAGCGCACGATGAATTCGAGGTCCACGCGGTTCGCGTCGGTCATGAGGTCCTGATACTGCTCAACGAGCGCGTCGGAGTCGGTACTGACGTGCGCTTGACGAGGCGCGGCGGCCGGAACGGCTTCGGCGCCCTTCATGTCGTCGAAGCGAGGTCCGTAGATGCCGACCGGCCCGAAGGCGAAGGATCGGCGCTGGTCCGACGCCGTGACGTTGCGGATCAAGGGCGGCGATTCGGCCGTGAGCTGATGATGCTTGTCCGGGCGTGTCGTCGATGTGAAAATCGCCCCGAGGTACCACACGACGTCGCCGACCTCTGAGAGCACGACGTCAATGTTTCGATCCAGCAGATTGGCCTCGGCGCTCTGGGAGTCTGTCGGCACCGACAGGCCTTCGAAGGCCTCGATGACGTTCGGACCGGCGAAGCCGAAGTTCGTCCCGGACGTCGCGACGATGAGATCGGCGTTCGGCACGGCGCTGGCCGACACGCCGCCCCACACGTTGCCGAGCAAGACGGCCACGTGCGGCAGATCGACTCGATCCTTGTAGTTGCGAATCGCCTCGACCATTCTCGTCATCTGGGTGAGTCCCGCGAAGTTCTCGTGTTGTCGTACGCCGCTCGAGGCGTAGACGCTGACGAACGGCAACTTCCGCGAGATCGCGAGATCGGCCGCCGCCTGAAACTTCTCCCCCGACACCACGCCGAGCGAGCCGGCGAAGAAGTCCCAGTTCATGGCGTACAGGACGACCGGGTGACCGTCGAAGTTCGCCAGTCCGTACGTCGAAGACTCGGTCTTCCCCTTGCCCCGCTCGCGCTGCAACTTGTCGCCGTAGGATTCGTCGCCCTCGTTGCCATGGCCCCGACGAACGAGTCCCACGAGGTCTTTCGCGATTCGCCATCGTCCGTGACTGGCTTTGAAGTGGACGAGTTCTTGGAGCACGAGCAGTTGTGAAGGACTGTTTACCTTCTTGCGATTGCGCAAGTGTGCGCCGATGGGCGCCTTGAACACCGGCAGGCCGGAGGGGTGCCCTTCGCCGAAGAAACTTGAATCGAGGTCATCTTCGGGGATCGAAGCGTCAAAGTCCGCGAGATCAGCCATGTAGGACCATTATTGCACGGTGCGAACTTTTTGGGAAAAGCGAGAAATCGATGGGACGTCAATTCAGGACTTGTCGTGCGGTCATCGCGCGACGTTCGCTGGTCGGGTCTACTCGTGGGTAACGCCGAAGAACACAGCACTTCGCTGAGTATCCTCTGCGATATGGCCGACGAACCGTCTCAACGAATGATCCCGGGCCGGTGCTCTGAATGAGAGATTCGCGTCACGACGTGCGTGCGTACGAAGAAGTCCTCCAACAACTCGGCGAAGCGAACTCCCGACGGCTCATCGCGACCCCGGCGCTGGTGTGCGATCTCGGTCTGCTGAGATCAAACATCGATCGAATGGCCCAGCTCGCCCGCGACGCTCACTGCACGTTGCGACCCCACGTGAAATCCCATAAGTCGGCCTACATCGCACGACAGCAACTGAACGCTGGCGCCGTAGGACTTTCCTTCGCCAAGTTGGGCGAAGCCGAGGCGGTCGTCACCGAGCTGAACGCCGACGGCGACCACTCCTCACTTTCGGTGCTCCTCACGTCACCACTCGTGGGACGACAACTGGCCGAGCGCGCAGCCGACCTCGCCACTCGGTGCGATCTCATCGTCGTGGTTGATCACTGCGACGGAGTCGACGAGTTAGAGGCGGCCGCGCTCGCGACCGACACGACGATCGCCGTATTGTGTGACGTCGACGTCGGCCTCGGGCGCACGGGCGTCGTCGGACCGGCCGAAGCGCTCGCGGTGGCCGAACGCGTGAGCGTGGCGACGCGACTCCGGTTCAAGGGCGTCCAAGGTTACGGCGGTCACTTGCAACACATCACCGGTCGTGAACATCGCCGAGCAGCGACGATTTCTTCGACGACGCGTCTACGCATCGCGATCGACGCCCTCGAATCGGCCGGATTCATCGTGGCGATTCGCAGCGGCGGCGGCACCGGGACGATGGGCCTCGACGTCGAGATCGGTGTGCTCAATGAACTCCAGACCGGGAGTTACGTGTTCATGGACCGCGAATATAGCGACGCACTGGGCGACGACCCCGAAGGTCGATTCGCGCAGAGTCTCACGTTGGTGACGACCGTCATCTCGGCCAATCACGACGGCTACGTCACCGTCGACGCCGGACTGAAATCCATGGCGACCGACGCGGGGGTCCCCCTGGTCGTCGGACACGAAGCCACGGCGACCTATCAATTCTTTGGCGACGAGCAGGGGATGGTGACGTGCGATCCGCATCACCCGTTTCACCGTGGCGAACGCCTAGAACTCGTGCCGCCGCACTGCGATCCGACCGTCGATCGCTACGACGTCATATGGCTCGTCCACGATGACGTCGTCGTGGACGTCATTGACGTGACGGCGCGAGGTCGTTCGCAGTAAGTCACATAGTCGCAATATCCCTTCGTTGCAACGATGTCGCGCTGCGGTACGCGGAGGCGTGCATCGTCACTACGCTTGGTAGCGAGATAATTCGGGATCGAAACGCCCACGAAGGTCGTTTGGTCCACAACGAACCCGTCGTCGAACTGGCATCATCGGGCGACACGGGAATGAGTGGGACACGACAATGGCACCAACTCGACATTCCAGTTCATCCAGCGGCCACGACGGCATCCATTCACTCGGCCCGAACCCCGCACTCCGGTTCCGTTCTTTGAATGATCAAGGCTCGCCGCCGCCGCCGACGCCGGAGGCACTCGAGGCGATCTTCCCGCCCATTGGCGATTACGCGTTCCTGTCGGACTGTGAGAACACGCTGCTCGTCGCACCGACCGGCGCGATCGAGTGGATGTGCCTGCCCAAACCTCACGACCCGAGCCTCTTCGGCACGATCCTCGATCGTTCCGCGGGCTCGTTTCGCCTCGCGCCCGTGGAGAGTTCGGTGCCCGCGCACCGTCAGTACTTACCGGGAACGATGGTGCTCTCCACGACGTGGCAGACGCGCGGTGGATGGCTCGAGGTAAATGACTTTCTCGCCATCGGCCCGTGGTACCGAACGGGTGAACGCTCGACGTTGCAGCGGCGCACTCCCGGAGACTCCGACGCGCGCCACGTGCTGGTGCGAACGGCGAAGTGCCTTCACGGCAGCGTCGATGTCATCCTCAATTGCGAGCCGTCGTTCAATTACGGTCGCGTGGACGCCGAGTGGGAGTACACCGGCTCGTCCTACGATCACGTGTCGACGACGAACGCGGATTACAACCGGATCACCGTCACCGGCGACATGCGTTTCGGCATCGAAGGTCGCGCGGTGCGCGCTCGTCACCGCCTGGTCGAGGGCGAGTCCTGCTTCGTCGTCATGAGCTGGGCCGACGTGCCACTGCCGACGAGCCAAGAAGAGGTCAACCTCTACAAGAGCGAGACCTCGCGGTTCTGGCGCGGGTGGATCGACGGCGGTCAATTCCCCGACCACCCGTGGCGCGAGCTCTTGCAGCGAAGCGCACTGACCCTGAAGGGCCTTTCGTACGCGCCCACCGGGGCGTTGTTGGCGGCGCCGACGACCTCGCTGCCCGAGAACCTCGGCGGATCGCGCAACTGGGACTATCGCTATACCTGGATCCGCGACACGGCCTTCGCGCTGCGCGCACTGCACGGGCTCGGGTTTCACACCGAGGCCGACGACTTCCTCGCGTTCCTCGGCGACGTGCTCGAACCCCCTCGCGGCGCCCCCGCGACCGCCGGCACTCGGGCCCGTCGCAATCTCCAAGTCCTCTATCCGGTCGACGGTGGAGAGTCACCGGTGGAGGTTGAACTCGATCACCTGACGGGATACGTCTGGAGTCGACCGGCGCGCGTGGGTAACGGCGCCTACAACCAGACGCAGTTCGACATCCTGGGTGGCGTCGTCGACTGCATCTATGAACACACCCGTTCGCGCGACGCACTCAGCGAGCGCTCGTGGCGCATCGTGGTGCAGGCCGTAGAAACTGCGTTGGGGTGCTGGCGGGAACCGGATCGCGGCATCTGGGAAGTCCGCGGCGATCCCCAGCACTTCACGTATTCCAAGGTCATGTGTTGGGTCGCGGTCGAACGCGGGGCCCGGCTCGCCCTGCTACGCGGCGAGAAGGCCCGCGCCGAACAGTGGTTGAACGAGGCGCAAGTTATTCACGATGACATCTGCGCGCACGCCGTGGGACAACGTGGATGCTTCACGCAGTACTACGGCAGCGAAGAGCTCGACGCCTCACTGCTGGTGTTGCCGATGCTCGGGTTCTTGCCGGCGAGCGACGAACGGATCCGCGCGACGGTCTTCGCGATCGCCGATGACCTGACGGACGGACCCTTCGTCTTTCGCTACCGACCGGAGAAGACCGACGACGGTTTCGACGGCGAGGGCGAGGGCAGTTTCACGGTCTGCTCGTTCTGGCTCGTTTCGGCCCTCGTCGCCATTGGCGAACTCGACAGCGCTCGAACACACTGCGAGAAACTGATCGGGGCGGCCAGCACGCTCGGCCTCTACGCCGAAGAACTTGATCCCACGACCGAACGCCACCTCGGCAATTTCCCCCAGGCGCTGACCCACCTCGCGCTGATCAACGCCATCATGAGTGTGATCAGCGGTGAATCACACGCGAGCGAGGCGTCGATGGGTAACGCCCACTCCCAGAGCTGGTGGAACGCCGGCAAGATCAATAATGCCAATACGATTGCCGAGAACGAGATTTGGGCCGAGAGCACGGGATCGGTCGAGATTATTAAGAGGGAACAGTAAGCCCACGAGCCAATCGAGGAACACCTCGTGAAACTTTCTCGGCTTCGTCACGGATACTTTCTCTACACTGAGCGAAGTCAGCCGAACTGAAGCGATTCGGGGCCCGCGCCGTGACGCGAGCCACGTGCGGTCATTCGAAAAAGTCCCGGCCCGTGCGAGAGAGAGAGGTTCAACCTAGGCTCTGACCAGGTACCGCCCATGACCGAACACTCCTCCTCTCAAATCGGATCGGCAGAGCCGAACATCCCGGATGATCCCTTCGACGACCCGTCCTATGAGCCGGCGGACTTCGTCGTGGTCGCCAATCGCTTGCCTCTTCGGCACTCGAGCGCGCCGGGCGACGACGGCTGGCTTCCCAGCCCCGGCGGACTGGTGTCGGCGCTCACCTCGGTGTTGCAGAATCGCCAGGGCCTGTGGATCGGGTGGCCCGGCACGTCAGCCGACCAGGAGCCGCCCTCGACGTACGAAGGCATCCGACTGAAGACGGTGGCCATCAGTGCCGAGGAGTACGAGGAGTTCTACCTGGGATTCTCCAACGCCACGATCTGGCCGCTCTATCATGACGCGATCCGATCGCCGACGTTCCACCGAACGTGGTGGCACACGTACCGCGAAGTCAACTTGCGTTTTGCGAGAACCGTCGCGGAGAACGTCGCCCCCGGCGGCACCGTGTGGGTCCACGACTATCAACTGCAATTGGTCCCGCAAATGCTGCGCCAACTTCGACCCGACGTGCACATCGGATTCTTCCTCCATATCCCATTTCCCCCGAGTGAGCTCTTCATGCAGTTGCCGTGGCGACGAGAGATACTGGCCGGCCTCCTGGGCGCCGACCTGTTGGGATTCCAACTGCACTCCTCGGCCTCCAACTTCTCTCGCCTGGCCCGTCGATTGACGTCGGCGACCGGCACGGATTCGGGACTCGATTTCGAAGGTCGCGCGATTCGCATCGGCTCCTTCCCGATCTCGGTCGACTGCGACCAGATCGTCGAATTGGCCGCCGACCCGAAGGTTCGCGCCCGGGCCCGGGAGATCCGCGAGGGACTGGGCAACCCGGAGTTCTTGTTGCTCGGCGTCGACCGGCTCGACTACACCAAGGGCATCCAACAGCGCATCAAGGCGATCGCCGAAATGCTCGACGACGGTCTGCTCAGCGCCGAGCGCCAGGTCATGATCCAGATCGCGGTTCCGAGTCGCGAATCGGACGCCCATTACGAACAGGAACGACACGATCTGGAACGTGCCGTCAGTGAAGTCAACGGTGAACACGGTCTCGTTGGACACCCGGCGATCCACTACCTCCACAAGAACTTGCCCTTCGACGAACTGATTGCGCTCTACCTCGCCGCCGACATCATGCTGGTCACGCCGTTCAAGGACGGCATGAACCTCGTCGCCAAAGAGTACGTGATGTGCCGGGGGGACCTCACGGGAAAATTGATCCTGAGTGAGTTCGCGGGGGCGGCGACCGAGCTGCGCGGCGCCTACATGGTGAACCCGCACGACACCGACGGTATCAAGGAGTCAATACTCCTGGCGATGAACGCCGGTCCCAAGGAGACGCGCGACCGAATGTCGCGAATGCGCCGGATGATTTTTCGCCGCAACGTCTATGACTGGGCCAAGGCCTTCCTCGCCGCGCTGGCGCTCACCACGCAGTAGTCGCGTCTCACGCCAGAGGTTCGTCCTCGAGGCACGCGTTGGTGTCTAGAGTTCGTCAACCAAATCGGCCACCGAGTCGACGATACGAGACGGCTGGAAGGGAAAGCGACCCACATCCTCGGCGCGCGCGACGCCCGAGAGCACCAGTATCGTGCCGAGTCCGGCCTCGGCCCCGGCTTGAATATCGGTGTCCATGCGATCCCCGATCATGATCGTTGACTTGGAGTGGGCGTCGAGGATGTTGAGGCCCTCGCGAATCATGACCGGGTTCGGTTTGCCGACGAAATACGGCGCGACCCCGGTCGCGCTCTCGATCATCGCTGCCAGCGCACCGCATCCCGGTAAGGAGCCGTGCGGCGACTGACCGGTCGGTTCAGGATTGGTCGCCACGAAGTGACTCCCCTTCTCAATGAGACGGACCGCGGTCGTCATCTCCTCGAAGGAGTAGTTCTGGGTCTCACCCAACACGACGTAATCCGGCGCGCGGTCGTCGGTTCGGTAGCCGACGTCGTGGATCGCCTCGTGGAGGCTCGCCTGGCCAATGACGTACGCGGTTCCGAAGGGTCGTTGGGTGTGCACGAATTTTGCCGTCGCCAGTGATGACGTCCACAAGTGACTCTCCTCCACGTTGAGGCCCATCTGCGCGAGTTCCTCTCGGATCTCGCGCGGCGTGAACAACGAGTTATTGGTCAGAATCAGGTACGGTCGACCGGTCGAGCTCAGGCGGTCCAAGAATTTGTCGGCGCCGGGGATCATGGCGCCGTCTCGAATAAGTACACCGTCCATGTCGCAGAGCCAACTCTCGGCCCGGGAAATCAAGTCCATGTATCCAGTATGGACGATTGAAACACGTATCTGACCCGCGGTCACACGCAATTTGGCCCCAATTCATGGAGTTCTCACGGGATTGTCACCCGCGACCTCGTGATACGTGGCGCCATCTCCCCATTCGATCTCTCGATTTTGACCGAGGCGTCCACGACGTCACGCAATGCTTGTATCGGCGTCGGTGACCTGCGTATGATTCGACCAGCAGTGTGGCGGACACATCGTCGAGTCGTCGTCTCAAACTGTGATGTGGCCATTCAATGAGGGAGAGATCGATGCACGCACGTACCACTATCCGGGGACCACGCCGAGCGATGTCCTGGCGTCAAATGGGCGTCGCGGGCGCGTCGCTCGTCATGACGCTCTCCGTCGCCACGCTCGTCTCGAGCGCAACGCCGTCGTTCGCGAGCGCCCACCTGAGGCAGTCCCACACTTCGAACTACTGCAAGCTCCTCACCGCCTACAACAAGAAGCAGGTCGCCGCGAACAAGGCGATCGAGACACCGGGCGCGGCACAGGCCGCGGCGGAATTGGCGTTCAAGAATCTGAAGCCCGAGGAGGCCCTCATCCTCGGCGTCGCGCCGTCGTCGCTGCAGAGCAGTTACAAGTTGCTCTTCAAAGACATCAATTCGTTCTACACCGACCTGTCGGCGGCGCACTTCAACTACCAGAAGTTGACGAAGGCTGAGATCGCCAGCTTCGAGGTCCTGGGAAAGGCGATGACCAGCGCGTCGAACAAGATCACCGCGTACAACAAGAACGTCTGCGGCGTTAAGGGCTAGACCCTCGCACGAATGATGTGATGCTGCGACGCGAACCACGCGGTTCATGACGTGCCACCAACGCAAGTCGCCGAGCGACGAAGACACTCCGGCAACTGTGCGAAGGCGTCCTCGACGCTCAACGCCGTCGCTTCGCGAAGGGTGTCACTCGGTACCCACTTGGGGTAGGCGACTTCGAAGGCGCGGTGGGCGCCACTCTCGGTGTGTTCACTGTGAACGGCCGCGAGCCGGGACACTCCCAGGTGGTCACTCACCCGCGCGATGCTCGGCCAGACGCGCGCGTGCAACAGCGTCAACTTGTGGTTGATGAGCCGGGTCGACACGATGTCGTTCGAGTCCTCGAGGATGTTCAACACCGCGTAGATGTCCTTCCCCGCCGGGTGACCCCACCAGCTTCCCCGTATCGGTTCACCCGCGATGAACTGCGCCACGTTGGGCACCGGGCCGCGCGCCGATTGCAGCACCACACCGTGTTCTCGAATCCAGGTCACCGTCGTCTCGGTGAGATCGAGGAGCCGCTCATCCACAGTGGTCTCAGTCGACGGGTCGCCACCCCGGGCGACCCAGCACGTAACGCACTCGATCACGATTCGTCGTGGCCGAGCGAACGTCACGAAGTATGTCGCCGAACTCGTGATATCCGATGCTGACGGGGTTATACGTGTCGATGTTCTTCGTCAGCCCGTAACGCACCCGACGGACCTCTTTCTCGAAGGTCCCGAAGAGCCGGTCCCAGATGATGAGGATGCCGCCATAATTCTTGTCGAGGTACTGACGATTCGTGCCGTGGTGAACCCGGTGGTGTGAGGGAGTATTGAACACCAGTTCGATCGGCTCGGGGAGCCGGTCAATCGCCTCGGTGTGAATCCAGAACTGGTAGAGCAGGTTGAGCTGTCCGGCGCGATGAACCTTCTCGGGTGCGAACCCCAAGAGTGGCAGCGGCGCAAAGACCCAGAACGTGAGAAACGGCGACCACGGTTGGCGTAGGGCCGTCGTCAAGTTGTAACGCTCACTGGAGTGGTGCGAGACGTGGTTGGCCCACAGGAGCCGCACCTCGTGCATCCAGCGGTGATCCCAGTAGTAGCAAAAGTCCCAGAGGACCATGGCCGTCGTCATCGAGCCGCGGCGCGAACCCACGTTGGACACCCGGTGTCGGTACAGGAACTCGTCGACTCGTATGAGCGCGGGCGCGACCGCGAGTTGGACCGCCACGTTGCCCGCGAGCATCGAGAGGCTCGCCTTGGAATCGCGATCTTCGAAGCCGAGGGGCACCAGGGGATCCGCGGGCAACTGTGCTCCGGAGAGCGTCACGTCATCGGCGTCCGCGAGATCGCCCAGCGTTCTCTTGTCGCGATTCTTCAGCGCCAGGTACTCGGCCGCGATCGCGACCGCGAAGAAGGGAAACGAGAGTTTGTCGATCAGATCGATCGTTCTTCGTCGGTTCGCCATCGACGTCACGATAGTTCTGGGCCTCGAAGTGACGTGAGCGTCGAGGTGGCGCACCGTACGAGTGCGGCGTCGATGTCCTGAGACGACCGTCGTCTCTTCGCCCACGAACAGCCCGCGTCGGTATTGGTACCGGAACCCTCAAGTACCAGAACTATATTTTTAGTAGCGATTGTGAATTCCTGTTGGGACTCTGTTGAGGCGAAATGGCGTGAGAGTTGAAGTTGCTCATTTACCTTTGTCCGTACGGTTCTTCCAATAGTGAACGCAAGGGGGGCAGAGCCATAGCAATCGTGACGCGAGACGACCTCCCATGCAGCGACGCCTCGGTGTCGCCACGACCTGAAGTTCTCCGCACGTCGAACACCGAATTCGACGCTCTCGCGCCGGGACTAACGTCGCGCCGATTGACCGATACCGAGGTGACGGCCAAGTGGATGTGGATCGGCTTCGCCGTCCTGGGCTTCTTTCTCGTGGCGTATCTCATCTCGCTGTTGGTGCGATCTCCCGCCGATCAATGGACGTGGCTGAACGGCTGGACCGTGTGCGGCATCGAGGTCGTGGCGTCGTTGATGTGCATCGTCCGCGGACTCAACAAACACCCGGGTCGCGCGGCGCCGCTGGCCCTGGGCTTCGCGTTGCTCTCGTGGTCCGTCGGTGACGTCCTCTTGACGTTCGAGTCTCTGGGTGGGAAGACGCCCCCCACCCCATCGTGGGCCGACCTCTTCTACATCGGCTTCTATCCGCTCGCCTACGTCGCGACGGTGCAGCTGTTGCGCAAGGCCATCGGTCGACTCTCGCGCCCGAACTGGCTCGATGGCGTGGTCGCCGGATTGGGCGCCGCAGCGGTGTGCGCCGCGTTCGCCTTCAGCGGCATCGAGCACGCGGCCGGAGGAAGTCCACTTTCGGCGGCGACCAACCTCGCCTATCCCGTGGGTGACCTCTTGTTGCTCTCGTTGGTGATCGGTGGCACCGTTTTCCTCTCGGGACGGGGAACGACACCGTGGTTCTTGTTGGCCGCGGGCATCTCGCTCAACGTGATCGGTGACACCTTCAACCTCTTTCAGAACGGCATCCTCGACTCACGCGTCGGATCCGACTTGAACTCGATCGCCTGGCCGACCTCGATTGTGCTGATGTCCATGTCCGTCTGGCTCAAGCCGCGCACGCTTGATCCGATGCGCGAGCAGCGAACGGCGGGATTCATGCTCCCGAGCGTCGCCGCCGTGGCCGGGCTCGGCGTCTTGGTCGCGGGTACCGTGCACACGGTCACTCGTGTCGCCTTGGGCCTCGCCACCGCCACCCTGGTCGTCGTCGGCGCACGTCTCACACTGTCGGCCCGCGACCTTCGAGTGCTGACTGAAGAGCGCCACCGTCAAGCACAGACGGACGAGCTCACGGGACTCGGCAACCGTCGTCACCTCCTCCACGTGATCGACACCTACTTTGCCGATTTCCACGACCCGTGGACGGCGGAGCGCACGCTGGCGTTCCTCTACATCGACCTCAACCACTTCAAGGAGATCAACGACTCCTTCGGTCACCCGGCGGGCGACGAACTGCTGCGTCAACTCGGTCCTCGGCTGATAAAAGCCGTCCCGTCGACTGGATCGGTCTTTCGATTGGGTGGCGACGAGTTAGCGGTCCTCCTGGTCAACGCTGACGTCGAGGCGGCTGCCGACATCGCCGAGCAAATCATCGCGGAAGTCGTCGAGCCCTTCTATCTGCAGAAGATGAGCGCGAGCGTGGGCGCGAGCATCGGCATCGCCTTGGCCCCCCAGGACGCCACCGAAGGGGTTGGTCTCATGTGGAGCGCCGACACGGCCATGTACCGGGCCAAGTTGGGCAACATTCCTTACGTCTTCTACAATCAGGACATCGACGGTGGCGAACAACAGTTAAACCTGGTTGAAGAGTTGCGCGAAGCAGTCGAAGAGGGCAAGTTCGTCCTGCACTATCAGCCCCAGTTGGACCTGCGCACTGGTGAGATCCTCGCGGTCGAAGCCCTCATTCGCTGGCCCCACCCGCGCCTCGGTTTGGTCCCCCCACTTAAGTTCATCCCCCTGGCCGAGGACGCCGGTCTGATGCAGGCCCTGACCACCTGGGTCCTGGGCGAAGCGATGGCGCAGTGCGCCGCCTGGCGTTCGAGCGGGCGCCTGATCGCGGTATCGGTCAACGTGACGACGACGAACTTGCTCGAAGACGGCTTCACTGAGCTCGTCGTCGACCTGCTCAAGAAAAATGGACTGCCCGGCGAAGCGCTCGTCATCGAGATCACCGAGACGAGCATCATCACCGACTTCGCGCGCTCCAAGGCGGTGATCGAGGAGTTGCGCGACCACGACATCGTGGTGTCGATCGACGACTTCGGTGCGGGCTTCACGTCGCTCGCCTACCTCAGCAGCCTCGCCGTCGGCGAACTCAAGCTCGATCGCAAGTTCATCAACGGCATCGGCGTAGACGGTAAGGAGCTCGACCTCGAACTCGTGCGCGCCACGATCCAATTGGGCCACGACATGCGTCTGCGCGTCGTGGCTGAGGGAATCGAAGACGTCGCCACGCTGGATCTCTTGAGTGAGTTGGGTTGCGACCTCGCCCAGGGTTACTACATCAGTCGACCGATGCCGGCCGACAAACTGACCTTCATGTCGAACGATCCGACGAGACCCCCGGTCGGGGTGTCGACGTGACGCTGAATCTCGCGAGCATGCGTCAACGCGGCCTTCGTTAGAATCCCACTCGTGCGAGGCCTCCCCAGGGGCGAAGCAATGCTCGGTGGCTCGGAATACTCATCGTGGTCGGCGCACGCGCCACGACGCTTCCGGCGCAGCTGGCGACCGGCCTGAGCTCTCCTAAAGTCCGTGAATCTGACGCGCCCTCCGGATTGGCCTTTGGCGGTGGTCACTTATGGATCACCAACGAAGCGGGCGACTCAGTTTCCGAAATCAATCCGCCGAGTGGTTCGTGGATCGCCACTCTCAGCGCCGCAACCAACGGATTCCGGCGACCATAGAGTTCGCTCAACTCACTGGCAGGGACTGCGCGTTCCGTCGAGCGATACGGGGAATAGTGCGCCGTTCATTCGCATGGCGATGTCGTTCGGACAGAAACTGGCTGTCGAGAGGCTGTACTCGGCGTTGAAGATCGCCTTGTGTCCGAGGTAGGCGCTCAGGGCCGAGCACGTCGAGTACTGGTTGCACTGCTCGGTCAGCACCGCGTCCGCCAGGGACTCCATCACCGTCGCGTAGTTGTCGCTGGTGTCATCGGGGTTCTTGATCACCCACCCGAGACCCAGCCGGTGCATGTAGTTCGCCAACTTCGTCATGTAGGCGACCTCGTCGGACTGGGTGAGGCTGAACCCCGTCGCGCCATCGGAGCCAGAGTACGTCTCGTCCAGGTCGGTCTCGACGGCGTCGAATCCCTTGGCGGCGCACTGTTGGGCGATCATCGCCTCGGTTATCCGCAGGGTCTCCGGAGAGTTGATGTTGAGGAAGTGCTCCGGGTAGCCCGAGAGTGTGGCGCCAAACACCCCAGCGGCTTGGTACTGGGCGTAGTACGTGGACGTGATCCCTTCCTGAGCGGATGTGTAGTAATTGCCGGCCGAACCGACCTCGATGTAGCAGATGACGTGAGCACCGCGCGCGTGCAGTGCCGCCACCGTTGACGCCGAGTTCAAAATTCCGTCGATGTCGTAGACCTTGGGCGCTGGCGCCGGCTGACCATTGGGCAACGTGTCATCCGTTCCCATGTCCGCGGCGTTGCTGGGATCGAGTGGGTGATCGATCTCCCACTGCCAGGGCAGGACACCCGGTCCTGGTTTCCACCAGCTCGTCCTCGCTCCCTTCGGCGGCGCGTGGAGAATCGTGGTCCTCACTCTGTTCGAAGGCCTCGAACTGGGTCCCGTCCCGACCTTGCTTCTCGCGACGACGGTGAACGTGTAAATCGTTCCATTACGCAAACCCGTAATGGTGCACTCGGTCGAAGCCGTTATGCATCTCTTGTTCTGTGGATGCGAAGTGGCAACGTACGTAGTGATCGGTGATCCCCCGTTGGACGAGGGCTTCGACCAGCTGACGTGCGCTCGGCCACGCCCGGAGTTCGCGCGAACCGATACCGGGGCTGATGGATGCGAAACCCTCTTCGCGGCCCCGTTCGCTGGCGCCGACGTGGTCAACGCGAGCGCCATCAGAACACAAACAACGATTGCCGGACGATACCGAATACTTGGCTTCATCACTCTGCTTTGCTCCGCTTCAATGTCTAGGTTGCGCTCGTCGACTGAGTAGCGATGGACTAAATCTTGCCAGCGGACCGAACCTTCGTCATGTCGCCGACCTCCGGCCATACACACCCAAGCCAAATCGCGTGCTGTGGAACTGTTGGCAGAAATCCTGACTTCAGCCTAAACCGAACTATTTTTGTTGAAGCGAGAGTCTGCAGAACGAGGCGTCAGTTCCTGCAGTTCGGAACACGGTTGATGAACATTGCATCTGCTCCGTCGACTGATCGTCGCTGAAGTGTCGGACTCTTTCGATCAATGGTTCGAAACTGACGGTCATCGATCGCACAATGGTGGCCCTATCCACTGCTGACTCAAACAAATGGTCACTCCTTGCAGAAGGCCGCTTGGAAAGGCAAACAACGGAAGATATCACCTCCTCTGATTATCAACTACTTGGCCCAATCCGTCAACGACAGAGGCGGCTCACTGAAGCTCAGGTGCTTGAGATGGCCGCATGCTACGAAGTAGGAGCCACGGTGTACGAGATAGCTGCTGAATTTGACTGTCATCGCACGACCGTCGCAGAAAGGCTTAAGAAGGTTGGAATCTCGATGCGTGGCCAGTCTCCAACGTCTGGAGTCATCGATTCGATGGTGCGTCTGTACACGTCTGGACTGTCCCTCGTGGAAGTTGGGGAGCAAACCGGATTTTGCGCAAACACAGTGAGGAATTGCTTGGATGTTCGACAAGTCAGAGCTCGAGATACGCATAAGCGAGATCGTTATGCGCTCACCGTTCATTCAGTCGATTAGCAGAACGAGTTTTCCACGTACGCGCCCAACTTTGCCCTGACGATGGGTTTCCGCGACGTAGGCAACGGGTAGAGCCCCTCTGATCGAGAGCAGATTTAAGAGAACGCTCGGGCGTAGTCCGCTACGAATTGTTGATACGAGCGGGCAGGTCGACCAAGGATCAACTCGACGTCCTCACTGGTCCACTCTGCATCACCTTCCGCAGTCAGACTGAAGGCCTGGGCGTTCTGCTCTGCGATCGCCTCAGGTACACCGGCACTGACCATGGCGCTCTTGTTTTCATCGAATGTGAGCTCTCGGTAGGTAATGGTCCGACCGAGCAGCTTTGAGAGCACGCCCGCAACGTCGTAGTTGGAGATGAGCTGAGGACCGCTGAGCCAGTACGTCTTTCCGGCGTGACCGGCCGGAGATGCGGCGATCTCAGCTGCCACTGCCGCTACGTCGCGCGCATCGACCATGCCGACAAGTCCCTTGCCGGCCGAGGAACCGAAACTGCTGGTCTTGGCGATGACCGGCGCCAACATCAACGTATTCTGCATGTAGGCGTTGGATCGCAGCAGCGTGTGGGGCAACCCGGAAGCGGCGAGTCCGGCTTCGATTTCGGTCTGCCCGCGCCGTCGGGCGATGGGCGAATCGACGGACGCCTTGCTGGTCGCCTTTACGACATGCTCGACGCCCGCCCGAACCGCGCTAGACACCACGTTCAACTCCTGAGCGGGCACAGCAGGGCTCACGAGTATGACCGACGTGACACCCACCATTGCCTCGTCTATAGACGCCGGCGCGTCCAAGTCGCCCACGGCGATCTCAACACCGGCGTCTGCCAACGCCATGACCCTCTTCGGGTCTCGCACCAACACCCGCACGGGCACTTGGCGCTCGACAAGAAGACGTGCAGCTTCGGAGCCGACCGTTCCAGCCGTAGTTACGAGGATCATTGTGGGTCTCACTTTTTTAGGTTGTAATGGGTTGTACAACCCATTATTGTAGAGGTCGACTGGGTTGTCAAACTCAAAAAGTCGCTAGTTTGTGTGAATGGCCAACGTCACGGGCGACCAACCGAGACTCACCGCCAAGGGCGAACGCACTCGGGGTCGCATTGTCGAGGAAGCCGCTCGCCTAATTTACGAACGGGGCGTTGCCGCCACCACGCTGGACGAAATCAAGGCTGCTGCAGAAGTCAGCGGGTCGCAGCTTTACCACTACTTCCCCGACAAGGACGAGCTCGTGCGGGCAGTCATTAACTACCAGGCCGATGCCATCGTCACCAACCAGCAACACGCAAATCTTGGCACCGTGAAAGGGCTCCGAGCGTGGCGCAACACGGTCATCGCGGCGTCGAAAAGCACCGAAGCCAAGGGGGGCTGCCCCCTTGGCTCGCTGGGTGGCCAACTTGCGGAAAGCGACCCTGAGGCGCGAGCCCTCATCGCCGCCGGGTTCGATCGCTGGTCAAGTACCCTCAGCGACGGGCTTCAGGCCCTTCATGCCCACGGCCAACTCCCATCGGATATCAATCCAGACGATCTCGCTGTCACTATCCTTGCCGCGCTGCAAGGGGGGCTACTCCTCGCTCAGGTGCAGAGGAGCACTCGACCATTCGAGATTGCGGTCGACACAATCCTTGCCCTTGTCGCTCCGATGATAAATGAATAAGAGGTGTGGACAGGTCTGTCCGGCGAATTGTTCTCGTAATAGCCACTCGGAGAACCTTGCGGGAACTTATTAAAACTTGGTGGGCGCTGAGGGACTCGAACCCCCGACCTGCTGAGTGTAAATCAGCTGCTCTA
>CALGFJ010000242.1 GCA_937881055.1 uncultured Acidimicrobiaceae bacterium
CATCGCACGTTGCCCGACGCGCTGTGACAGATCAGGCTCTCTCGAACCGTCGCCGTCGTCACGTCGCCCGAGGCGGTCTTCATTTCAAGAACACCGACCTCATCCGCCACCGAAACGTCCCCGGACGCACTCGTCACGGTCGCCTTCGCGAGGCCCCCGATGATCTCGGTGTCGCCCGAGGCCGTCGTCACCTCGATCGTCGATCCCTCCGGCAGGGCGATGTGGACGTCGGGGTCCTCGCTGCCGAAATCGAACCAGGAGCTCCGGCGAAACGCGGCCTTGAGACCACGCACGGCGTTGAAGCTGTCGTGATTGCGCGTGCGCACCACGAGCGACTTCTTCGAACCATCGAATTCGATGACTGCCTCGTCGAGCATGAGTTGGTGCGAGGCGTCCTTGACGCTCAACGTCACCTCGATCACGTTGCTCTCTGACGCACCTATGGTCACGTCGCCGCTGCTCGTCGTGACGCGAGCGCTCACGACACCGGATGCCTCAAACTGTTCGTGGCGTTCTAATTTTGGTGTCACGACGGTTCCTCCCCCTTGGTTGCCCGACGACCTGTCGGACGTTGTGTTACTGAACATGGTGTTCTCCTTCACAATCTCTTAGGCGCGGCCCTTGCCGCGAAGCTGACGCGAGCTATGCAACACGGACTCCGTGGGGTCACTACGTACGGAACGTTCCAGCGTGCGAACGATCCACGAGTTCACCGACGAACCGACGTCGGTGGCGAGGTGCTCGATGTCCCCTTTGAGACCGTCACTCAGCCGAAGCGCGATGCGCGCGGAATAGTCACTCGGTGTTGGTGCAGCGACGTTGCCCTCGACCGCCGCGACGCGACTCATTCGAATCTGGTCCCCTTCGAGATTCAGCGTCAACGCGACACTGTCTTGGAGGTTGAACTCTTGGACCACGTTGTTCATGGCGGCGAGGAAGTGCGTACGCAGCGAAGGCTCGATGGCCGCACTCAGCCGCTCGGTGATCAACGCGGTATCTGGTCCCCCGAGCTGCCCCAACGCAGTGAAGTCGTCTCGGATACCTGACAGCAGTTCTGATATCAGCATGATGTCAGTGTAATATCATATTGATATCAATGTCAAGTAATGGGACTGACATACCAGACACACCTGGCGCAGCCGATAAATGATGCCTACTCACGAGTGACTCGGCAAATGTTCACGAGTTTCACAATCTGCTCGCAGAATCGCCACCCAACCCTCATCGGTTCATCATGCGAGGGTGAGGACCACTTACTAAGTTGAGTAGGTGGCGTAAACCACCACCGAGATGACCTTGGGAATCGAGCTGGTGTTGAAGTCTCCGCTGCCGTAATTGACGGACCCGGGCGCATCCACGGACACCTGTCCCACCGTGATCGAAATCGGCTTCCCCAACTTGACCTGTTTGCCCAAGGCGGCTTGGGCACGCTGTCGAGCGTTTGCGGCCGCCTCTGCCGTGAGAGCGGGTCGCAGTTTCTTCAATCCCTTGAAGGTGTACTGCGGTTGTTGGGCGATGAACGGAAGGTTCTTGGCGAGCAGGAGATTACTGACGCCCAGAACACGCTGCATGGCGGTCAGGCGAGAGGACTGCACGGTGACCGTTTGGCTCATAGTGAAACTGGTCACTTGACCGGTGGCCTGTGCATTGGGTTGCACGTTTAGCGTGCCAAATGAGATTTCGTCGTTGAGAGCTCCGGCGGCGATAAGCGCGTTGCGAATTTGGGCGGTCCACCCGTTCAATTGCGCCAGTGCCGCCGAGGTTGTCGGCTGCGTGCTGGCCACACTTGCCATCCATTGGAATGTGTTGGACGTGACTGCCTGTTCAGCAGAACCGGTAATCGTGATCTGGTTGGTCTGCGGTTGATTTCGGTTTCGGATCCCCGATGCTACCGAGAACGATCCGATTATGAACGCCACCGAGAGGATGATCATTCCAATCAACTGCTCATGTGACCGAATCGAGTCTTTCTTCCGGGACGCTGGTTCTTGGACCTTATTCTCGATGCCGATTTCGGCTCCTTCTTCGGCACTCACGGGTTAACGTTATCCCAACACTTACCCCATTCTTCTGACCAATTCGCCGCAAACTGCCGGGTGCGTCAGGTATGTCAGTCCCCAAGTAATGGCGTGAATATCCGTAATTAGGCCTTTTCTCGCTTGGTGACCCAACCGTCGAGATTGCGCTGCGCCGGAGAAACAATGTTGAACGCACCGTCCACGGGAATCGATCGCCATCCCTGCCACTCGAATGTTGACAGTGCCTCGAGGCCTTCGAGAAGCAACGTGTGCGCCAGTATCCCCTTCACCGCTTTCGCGTCGTGGCCGACCGTCGTTCCGCCCACGCCATCGATGAAGTGAACCGACACCACGTGGCGCGTACGCGTGAGCTCGCGTACATCGATTGCGGCCTCGTGCTCCCCGGGCAAGAGGTTCACAATCGTCGAACGCTTCGAGTGCGCGGCCAAGACCGACGTCACGTGCGGCTTCCAGAACGTCGCCATCGTGCCCAACGGTACGACGCCGACGTTCATCTTGAGTCGGAAATCAGCGATGCGATCCTCGGCCGTCGTGACGCCGTAGAGGCTCGATGGTATGAGAAGGCGACGGCGTTGCGCTGGCGCCAGTGACGAGGGACCGAGGTGCGACCACACGACCCCGCTGTAACGCTGCCAGGCCGCGAGGCGCGGAACTCGTTCGTGCGCCAGCTGTCTCGTGGTCTCCAGGGCGCGTTCCAGTAAGGGGCCCCGAGCGTTCAGCAAGATCTCTTGGCGCCGCGTTGACGAACCATTCAGTGCTCCGATGAGGGCTTCTACGACCCGACGACGTTCGTCTGCGAGCGCGTCGTCGAACATGCCGACGCTCGCTCGCATCGTGCCGCCTGGTGTCTTGGCCTCCGAAGGAGGCAGGAGAATGAGAAGCGGTGCGGCCACGACCCCTAAGGTACAGGCCGCTCGCGACTACGCCGCTTTCAAGAGTTCCTTGGTGACGCCGAATGCGCGCAAGAAGTGACGAACCTTCACCACTTGCTCTTCGGTCAAGTCCCTCGAACGCGTTGAGCCGAACGACGTGGTCTCGCCATCAATGGTCACCGCCCAGTTGCCCCGATGCGTTTCATAGACCTCGCCGAAACGCGCGAGGAGCGAACAGACGTCGTGCCATTGAATGTTGTGACACAGCGGGTGACTGAAAAGTCTTTGGGCGGTAATTCGGTGGTGATGATCCAACTTGAATGGCATGCTCAACCCCCTCGGGAGGGCCGACGTCTTCTCGCCCTCACCTAAACCCTCTACCCTCTACGGGCCCAAGTCAAGGCTTGCGACAAGTTCCACATGCTCGGTCATGGGAAATAGGTCAAACACTCGCAATTCGTTCAGCGCGTAGTCGCCAGCCATCAGGATTTTGAGGTCCCGAGCGAAAGTCGCCGCGTCACACGAGACGTAGACCACGCGGCGCGGACGCCGTCGCACCAACGCCTCAGCCACGCCTTTCGCCAGTCCGCCTCGAGGAGGGTCGAGCACGACGACGTTCCCCTCGCCCACCGAGTCGTTGATCGACCGTGGGGTGACCGACCACTC
>CALGFJ010000243.1 GCA_937881055.1 uncultured Acidimicrobiaceae bacterium
TTCGTTCGTGATTGGCGAGGCGCACGATCGTCGTCTCGAACGGCAGCAACCTCGACTCGATGGCGCGACCGACACCGCCGTAGCCGACGAGCAGTACCGTGCGATCAGCGAGGCTGGGGCGCCAGGTGGGTGCCCACTTGCCCTGTTGGGCCGCGCGTACGAAGTCCGGTATCGCGCGCTGGGAAGCGAGGATCAGCGCCAGCGCCATTTCGGCCGTTGATGTTTCGTGCACCGAGGCGGCATTCGCGAACGTCATGTTCTTTGGCAGTACGTCGGCGACGCCGTCGTAACCAAGAGAGAGACTCTGCACGAGCCCGACGTCGAGGCCCTCGAGATTGGCCAAACCCTCGAGCGATTGCAGATAGGGCGGAATCACGATGTCGATACTCGCCACGGGCGCCGGACCCTTCATATCCCACTCCACGACCTCCGCGGTGTCCGCGAGTTCACCGAGCGCGGTGCGCGTCAACGAGTCGGGAACGGAGATGATGAGCGGAGTATTCATGGCGACTACTTGAAGAGACTGGCGTAGGCGTTGAGGGCCGGCTGGCCACCCAGGTGGGCGAAGAGCACGTTGGCGTCGGGCGCTATCTCTCGGTCCTGGACCATGTGGATGAGTCCCGCGAGGGACTTGCCCTCATAGACCGGGTCAGTGATCATCGCTTCGAGCGACGCACCGAGACGCATTGCTTCGAGGGTGCGGTCATCGGGGATCCCGTAGGTGCCCGCGTGAAAGCGGTCTTCCACGATGATCTCATCATCGCCGATCTCTCGCTCGACGCCGATCAGCTTCGCCGTGGCGCGAGCGATTCGCGCGACCTGGTCCCGGGTCTCTTCGGGCTTCGCCGATCCGTCGATGCCGATGACCGTGTGGGAAAGGTCGCTCAGCGCAAAGCCGGCGATCATGCCGGCTTGCGTCGAGCCGGTCACCGAGCAGACGACGACGTAGTCGAACCTCACGCCCAGTTCGACCTCTTGTCGCTCGACTTCCCTCGCCCATCCGGCGAAGCCGAGACCGCCGAGTGGATGGTCCGACGCACCGGCGGGGATGGCGTAGGGCGTGCCGCCGCTTTCTTCGATCTCGAGAATCGCCTTCTCCCAACTCTCCTTGAATCCGATACCGAAGCCTGATTGAACGAGACGAACGTCCGCGCCCATTAGCCGGCTGAGAAGTATGTTGCCGACGCGGTCGTACGTGACGTCGGGCCAATCGACCCAACTCTCTTGGATCAGAACGCACTTCAGCCCGGTCTTGGCGGCCGCGGCGGCCACTTGGCGTGTGTGGTTCGATTGGACGCCGCCAATGGAGACGAGCGTGTCGCAGCCCTTCGCCAGTGCGTCAGCCACCAAGTATTCGAGCTTTCGAATTTTGTTTCCGCCGAATGCGAGTGCGGAGTTCACGTCGTCACGCTTGGCCCAGACCGACGCCCCCTCGAGGTACTCAGTCAGCCGGTCGAGCCGATGGATCGGTGACGGACCGAACATCAATGGGTAGCGGGGGAACGAATCCAACGACATGACGCCTCCAGGGTCCAATCACACTTTTGAAGATACCGCACTCGTGCGTTGCGTGATCCGACCGTCGTCCACCTTACGAATACGTCCGCCGAGGTCTCCGTAGAATCAGACGTACGGAGATCGAGCTCAGTGACCAAGCGCGCGAATACGT
>CALGFJ010000244.1 GCA_937881055.1 uncultured Acidimicrobiaceae bacterium
TTGGCCCATACTGATGAAGGCGATGGTGATATTAGGTCACTGAGCCGGCCTCTATTACCAGGACGATCACGAGTTCTTGACCTCGGCTCGATTCGCAAGTTCGAATTATTGACGTTGGCGCTAACTATTGAACCCCCACGATGTGTGGTTGCTGCGTCGATGATTCCACGTGTCATCCCACAGACCATTCAGACCGAACGCACCCACCACGTAATCTCTCGATCGTGGGTTCGATCCCACCGGCCATACAAATGCCCAACAAGTGGCAATATTTCGCGTTCACTTCCGTCGGACTTCTCGAACGACGGTGTTGTCGGTAATGAGATCCCGCGCGAATGTCGAAACGCGGATGCGTCCTTGCTCTGCACGCTCGGCGCGAAACGTGGGCGCTGGCATCGTTACGACGAGGGGTAGTGGCATCCCCAGATTCGGTGGGCAAACACCCTTGGTGTCGATCTTTCCGATCCGTATCGTTTCCCTAAGGTTCCCGATTGGTCGATACACCGGTCAGTTGAGAACCGAACTGGCGAAAGGGCATAGATGATGGCGAAGAGAATTAAGTGCGTGTTGAGAACAGTTGGAGCTCCGCTAGCAATCAGCGTGGGGCTGCTGACGACGTTGACAATTGTGCCCGCGGGGAGCGCAACAGTCTCGGGAACGACGATTAGCACGCGCACCGGCGCGTTCGGGACGATGCTCGAGGTCGGCGCCGGAAAGTACGCCGGGTACACCGTGTACATGATCACGAGTGATGAGCCGCCAACCTACGGCTGCACATCGAAACCCATCAGTTTGTTCGGTATGCCGATCGCGTGCACGGGGCCGTCGAACGACCAGAAGGCGGAGTGGCCAGCGGTCACCACGACGGGAACTCCAATCGCGGGACCGGGGGTGAGCCAGAAGCTCCTGGGAACGGTACAGCGCGCCGGGATCGGCAAACAGGTGACGTACGCGGGCCACCCGCTTTACTTCTTCGAGACCTCACCCGATCAAATCACCGGAGAGGGCTGGGACGAGCCGAGCATCCCACCATGGGACGGCCTGTGGTACCTCGTATCGCCGACGGGCAACCCTCTTGCGTGGCCCGGCACGCTCACGACACTGAAGGTAGATAACAAGACTGTCGTCGGTGCGCTGGAACTCACTCTTGCGGGCTGGGAAGCCTTCCCCTTGTACTCGTATAGCGCCGACACTTCCTCAAAGAGCATGTGTTCGGGCAGCTGCAGTGTTGCGTGGCCACCCGTGCTCACCTCGGGAGACCCGGCACTGTTGAACTCGTTATCATCCTCGAAAGTCGGTACGATCAAGACGAGCGACGGGGAACTCCAGCTGACGTACGGGGGTAAGCCGCTCTACTTCTATTCAAAAGAAGGCGTCATGAAGGGCGCCAGCGGCTTCGAGGTCACGGGGAGTGGCAATGACGTGAAGGCTTCATCGCCAGCGACCGGGACTTTCAAATTCGTCAAACCATAAGGGAACTGCGCGGTCAGACCGACGCCACCGGACCAGTTCGACCGAATGCTCCCACCTCATAATCCTTCGGTCGTCGATTCGATCCCCACCGGCGCTACATCGAGTGAAATCAGAACGCTACTGGCTTACGAAACAGCTGAACAGGAGGTGGGACCGGTATATTTCACAGCCGTTGCCGAAGAAGGTACCGCTATATACAGTGTTCCGGTCACAATGCTGTACGCGTAGTGCGGTGTGTTATTCGGCCACGACTGAAGGTACGGTTGGTTCGACGTGGGGGTAGTGGTCAACAGAGTCGGGTTCGCATTAGTTCCAGCATTTTGTGCAGTGAACAGAGCGATCGCCGACGAAGTCGTCGCTCCGTCAGCCTGGCAGGCAGCGATTGCACTCCTACCGGTGACGCCACCGAGGGCAAAGATCACGACTGCAGCCAAGATACCGAGAACAACGATGACGATGAGGATTTCGAGCATGGTGAAACCATCGATCTCTCCAGCATCCCTCTGGCGCATCAATCTATGAAAAGTGTTGATCATCCTTCATCCTCCTCTAAAGGAGCAACAACTCTTGGAGCGACCCCACCAAGTTGCGCGCTCAACCTTTTGAAAATACTGCAATGCACTATTTGGTCGATTTTTTAATCCTTCGGACTAGGCCCCCTAAGGAGAACACAAGCGATCCGTGCAATATCAAGAAGATAGTGCCTCTCGAGGCCTGATGTGGCATCCTGCGGACCCCGATTCAACCCTTGAGGAGCAAAGATTCATACGACTTCACAGCAATCCGCCCGTGACGACTCCGCTCCAGCAAATCCCACGGCTCTTCACACCTAACCAATCCAACATCATCGGACGAAGTTGACGCCTCCCGAAGAAGGAACCAGCAACTATCGGATGACTCCGACATCACCTGACCAGTCCGACCAATTGCTCCACCTCATAATTCTCCGGTCGTGGGTTCGATCCCCACTGGACCCACGAGACACCACCGGCCTGACCAGGATTATGAAAGGCGTCGCCGTCTTGAATTAGTGTTCACAGTCCTCCCGTAGCGAACAGTGCGATTGCCGCCGCGGCCATGATTGCGGCAGTGAGCCATCCCAAAATATTGGCGGTGAGACCGTTTACGTCTTTGCCCATGAGGCGGCGACTGCTCGATATTCGCATAACGACGAAGAGGAATGGTGCCGCGGCCACACCATTGATCACTGCGACTAAGACGAGCAGTTTGATTGGATTGACGT
>CALGFJ010000245.1 GCA_937881055.1 uncultured Acidimicrobiaceae bacterium
CCCTTGGCGACGTACATCAGTCGGATCTTCGTGGGCTGTTCGCCCAGTTTGGCTTCGCACAGGGCGGCGTAGAGTTCGGCGTTGGCGAAGGTCTGAGAGTCGTAGTTGCGGTTGGGCAGGCCGCCGGTCTTGTAGTCGACGATGGTGAGTGAGCCGTCGTCGTCGCGGTCGAGCCGGTCCAGGATGCCAAAAAGCGGAGCGCCGTCGACGGTCGCGCCAAGACGCAGTTCCACGCCCTCACTCGTTACCGTCGTCGGATCCTCCATATGGAAGTACGTCGTGATGATCTCTTCGGTCTCCTTGAGGAGCCTTTTCATCATCGCGTCATCCATGGCGATGTCGGATCGCACGTCCTCGGTGAGGATCGCCTCGACGGCCCCGGGCACGAACGCGCGAGCTCGATCGACGGTCCGTTCCTCGGGCGCGAGCTTGAAGAGTTGTTCGAAGACGTGGTGCGCGAAGCGACCTTTCGCCGTGGCGTACGAGGCGGGCTGAGGGATGCGTTCGATCGAGGCGTACTGGTAGCGACGCGGGCAGGTCTGGAAATCGGAGAGTCGTGAGGGGGAGAGGGAGCGTGGTAACTCCTGCGTGAAGGCCATGATCCCACCGTAGAACAGCGCTGTAACGTCGAGCGACGATGGTGCCAGCGAGTAGAAATGGTGCATGAAACCTCGCGCCGTCCTCACCCGTCACGGTCACGTGGTCCGGAGCACTCGCTGGAACGGGGTGCGTGCCGGCGACGCCGTCGTCGTCGACGGCGTGAAAGAGCGACGTCAGCACTGGGTCTTCGTCGCGCACGTGGTCAACGAGTCGACGAACGACGAATGGGTTGAGGTGCGCGGCGGCCGCGTCGGCGAAGCCAAGGGACGGTCATTTCGACCGGAGGCTATATACCCAGGTTCTGCGAAGAGGGGCTCTCGCCTCGTGGGTCTGTCCCTGGCGGAGGCTCCGCAACTGCCGATCCCCTGACGCGCTCCTGGTCGACTTCGTTGATCTTGCGCGAGAGGAATATCCATACGCCGGGCACGCTTCCGATCAAGCTCATCACGAGAAAATACGTACGCACGCCCCAGGCCGTCGCCAAATATCCGGCGAGCACGATACCCATGGGTGCGAGTCCCAACGACACGAACCAGTCGACGGAACTCGCGCGACCGAGTAGTTCACGTGGCACCTCCGTCTGCATCATCGACTCCCAGATGACGTTGCCGAGGAGCAGCAACGGTGAGACGACGACGACGACAATCAAAATCTCCCAGTAGTTGGTTGAGAAGCCGATGATCACCAGCGCGAGCGAGGCAACGGTCCAGTACGTGATCATGACGCGGACGCGTCGTCGCGGCGTCTTCAAATTCGCGGCGATCAGCGCGCCTATCGCGCCCGACAGACCGGAGACGGCGAAGGCGTAGCCAACCATCAACTTGCTGTCGTGCAGTGTGTGGCGAAGGAAGAACGGGAGTAGGACGAACATCGGACTGAACAGGATCGCGTTGATGACGCCCGCGGCCAACAAATTCGAACGCATCCACCTCGTCGTGCGGACGTAGCGAACGCCCTCTTTGATCTCGGTGAGCATCGAAGTCCCAGGGGTGCGCGGGGGCTTCGGGGTCGGTTTCATCAACACCAGTGCGCCCGCGGAGATGAGAAACGTGACACCATCGACACCGATCGCCCATGCGGTGCTGGCGGCGGCGATCGCTCCGCCAACGGCCGGACCGATCATGCCGCCCATCAGATTGTTGGAAAGTGGGCGCACCGCGTTCATCGCGGGCAGCAATTCTTCGGGCACGATCTCCGGCGTGATGGCGGTGATGGCCGGCATGAAGAGCGCGTCGAACGTTCCGAAGAGCACGGCGAATATGAGCAGGTCGACGAAACGCAAGTGACCCGAGGCGATGAGCAGTACCAGCAAGCCGGTGAGGACTGCGCGAACACAGTCCGAGACGAGGAGCAGAGCCCGGCGCGAGAATCGGTCGACGATGGCGCCACCCACCAGGAGGAAGATCACCAGGGGCGTCGTGCGCGCGGCGACGAACCACGCCAACTTCGAAGCGCTGCCCGTCGTGTCGAGGACGAGCAAGGTGAGTGCGACCAGCGCGACGCCGTCACCGAACTGTGAGACGGTCTGGCCCGTCACGAGCAGTCGCGGTTCGCGATGCTGCCACAATTGCACGAGAGCGATCTTCTTTTTCACCAGTGTCGACTCTAGGTGGCCCGATGACTGAAAATCTTCACCGCGTGGGCACGAAGGGTGCCGTGAGCACGTTGCATTCGGTATCGTGCTCTCAATGGTCCTGGACTTAGAGGACGCGCGGCGTCGCTACCACTTCTCATTCACCCGTGAAGATCACGACCGACTGCCGTTCTATTCCGCGTTGATGAACGCGCTCGAAAATGATCTCGTCGCTCAAGAGTTGCTCGCCGGCATCCGGGTCGAACAGCGGAATCCAATGTTGGTCCTCGCGTCATTGCACCTCGCGGCGTTGCGTGGTCACCCGACGTTGTCACCGATCTATCGCGACGCCCGCGAAGGCTCGATCACCGATACCGAAGACGCGGCACAACGGGTTCTGGCGGTCGTGAACGATGAACCGCAAATGGTTCGTTCGGAACTCCATCGTTCGACCCAGACCAACGAGCCGGGTCGCAGCGCCGTGTTCCAAAGCGTCATCGCACTCATCGCGGCTCGGGGGTTTCCTTCGATCAACCTCATCGACGTCGGGACCTCGGCCGGCATCAACCTCTACTTCGACCAATTCCCGGTACGCGAGACCGATGACGACGATCCCTTGACGTTGGTGTGTCACGACGAAACGCCGGTCGATCGATCGCTACGACTTCCCGAGGTTCACTCACGCGTCGGTATCGATCCTTCGCCACTGAACCTCTCCGTCGACGACGATCGACTGT
>CALGFJ010000246.1 GCA_937881055.1 uncultured Acidimicrobiaceae bacterium
CTGAGCTCGCGCGCGCAGTCCTCATCGAGTCCGGTCAGTTCGTTGCGGTCGTATTGGATCTGCAACGAGGTGGCGAAGCGGTCGGCCACCGTGACGAGGTCGAGACAGCGCTCCAGGAACTCCGTCCCGAGGAGGGGTCGCGCGACGCCGGCCAGCGCGCGAAGTCGCGTGGCATTCAGCGACGTGCCGAGCAGGGACGCGAAGATGTCGACGATCTCGTGCGCCTCGTCGAAGACCACGAACTCGTGCGCCGGCAAGAGCATCGATCCGGACGCGAGGTGCGAGGCGTAGAGGTGGGTGTTGACGATCAGGATCGACGACTCTGCGGCGCGGTCCTTCGCCAACTCGGCGAAACAGTTCTGACCCTGGGGACAGTTGACGCGGTGCAGGCACTCCTGGGGCGTGACCGAGAGTTGTCGCCACGCTCGCTGGTCGACCTCGAAGGGCAGCTCGTCGCGGTCGCCGGACTCGGTCTCGTTCGACCACTGGAGGATCCGGCGCATCTGGTCCGCCACTCCCTTGGGGACGTCGGAACCGTCATCGAAACTGAGCTGTGTCCCCCCGCCGACGCCGTGCGCGCGATTGCGACAGAGGTAGTTCTGTTTCCCCTTGAGGACCGCCACGCGCACGCCCGGCGTGTTCGCTGCGACAGTGGGGGCATCTTTTTGTGCCAGTTGGTCCTGAAGGTTCTTGGTCGCGGTCGCCACCACCACGCGATGACCCGACATGACCGCGGGGATCAAATACGCGAGTGATTTACCGATCCCGGTACCGGCTTCGATAATGGTCGTCTGGCGACGCGAGAGGGCCGCGGCGACGCTGCGCACCATCGCGCGCTGTCCCTCGCGGCTCTCGCCTCCGCCGGGAAGGTCGTGCGTTATGCGGTCTAAAAGTGCCAGCGCGCGCTCGGCGTCGATAGTCACGACGTCGTCGTCGAGTTGCACGCCGTCATCACTGTCGGGCTCGACGTAGGCGCTTTCGTCGTCGGGGTCGAAACTCTGCACCCATCGACCTTACGGGTTTACCCCGAAAGTTTCGTGAGTACAACGAACTAGATTTTGTACGTGCCCGATCCGCGTCCGAGACCGATTCCGACGTCCCTCGACGTGTCGAACGTGCCCAAGCACGTGGCGATCGTCATGGACGGCAACGGTCGTTGGGCGCAGCGCCAGGGCCTCCCGCGAACGGTCGGGCACGGCGCCGGCGAGGTGTCGCTCCTCGACACCACCTACGGTGCGCTCTCGATCGGCGTGAAGGTACTGACCGTCTACGCGTTCTCGACAGAGAACTGGCGCCGGCCCGTCGACGAGGTCCGCTACCTCATGAACTTCAACAGCGGTCTTCTGCAGCGCCGCCAGCAGGAACTCCACGAGCAGGGCGTGCGGATCACGTTCTCGGGCCGTCGCGACTGGCGCGTACCCAAGAAAGTCATCAACAACATGGACAACGCGTCGGCGTTGACCAACAAGAACAAGGCGCTGACGCTCAACATCGCCTTCAATTACGGTGGGCGCGCCGAGATCGTCGACGCCGTCGCCCAACTCGTCGCCGACAAGGTGCCGGCCAACAAGGTCGACGAGAAGGCACTGCGCAGTCGTCTCTACCACCCGGAACTTCCTGATCCCGATTTGGTCATTCGAACCTCGGGGGAGTACCGGATCTCGAACTTCCTGCTCTGGGAGATGGCGTACTCCGAACTGGTGTTCACCGACGTCCTGTGGCCGGACTTTCGACGCGAGAACCTCTTCGAGGCCATTGAGGAGTACCAGCAACGCGAGCGACGCTTCGGGGGCCTCGACAAATGATCGTGACCAAGACCATGGTCTTCGTGGGCGCACTCATTTACGTGTTCCTCTGGGTGCTCTACGCCTACGGCGACTCGGTCCTTCTCGCGCCGCTCCTCATCCCGGCGGTCATCGGAGTCATGGTCGCCTTGGGCGTGGCACTGAATCGCTACATCGGCGTCGATCCGCATAAGCAGCACTTCGACGACGGGGTCGACGAAGGCGAACAGTGAAGGAGATTCGCGACGACGCGGTCGTGCTTCGCACGTACAAGTCGGGTGAATCGGACCGGGTCGTCGTGATCTGGACGCAACACCACGGCAAGGTGCGGGTCCTCGCGAAGGGCATCCGCAAGACGACGAGTCGCCTTGGCGGCAACTTAGAGACGTTGGCCTACGTGAACGTCGATCTCGTGAAGACCCGCGGCGACTTCTACATCGCACGTCACGTGGCGCACCGTGAACGACTGACGACGTTGCGCGCGTCGTACCCGAGGATCAACGCCGGCTACGCCGTCGTCGAGGTGATGGACGCGATCCCGTCGGACGACGTCGCCGACGAGGAGATTTTCGAGCTACTGACGCGCGTTCTGCTGACGTTGGATGACGAGACCTACGACCCGATGCTCGTGCCGTCGTCGTTCTACTTCAAGCTCCTCGCCTTGGATGGATCGGGACCGGTCGTTGACACGTGCGTGAACTGTGGTCGGGACCGGCCACTCGTCGCCTTCGACGCCGAAGTCGGAGGAACGCTCTGCGCCGAGTGTCGTTCCGGCACCTCGATCTCCCCCGACGCGTTGGCGCTGATCCGTCGCATCATGAGCGGGGACCTGGCGGCGGTGCTGCGCGAAACGTCGCCCGCCGGCGCCGGCGAAGTCATGGCGATCGCGCTCGATTCGATTGAGTCACACTTCGGCAAGCAACTGCGCGCGACGCGCTCGACGCCACCGCTCGCCCCTCCTTCACCGGCCCGGTAACGTGCCTGGACGATGACGAACAACACTGTCGAGACTTTCGGGGTCTACGTCCACGTGCCGTTCTGCGCGCATCGCTGCGACTACTGCGCCTTCGCGACGTACTCGGACCGCGACCACCTCATGGAGGACTACGTCACGTCGGTCATCCAGGAGATCGAGTGGTCGCGCGACGACGGCCTGCCAATTGCGACCTCGGTCTTCTTCGGCGGCGGCACGCCGTCTCGGCTTCCCGTCGAGCATCTGCTACGAATCCTGGACGCGATCCCGAGGACCGACGACGCCGAAGTGACGGTCGAGTGCAATCCCGAGGACGCGTCGCTGGAACGCCTGACGGCCTACCGCGCCG
>CALGFJ010000247.1 GCA_937881055.1 uncultured Acidimicrobiaceae bacterium
CTTCGGGAGAGAGATCGTCAACGTCGATGACCAACGAGGCGACCGAGGCGTACAGCGATTGACGAGTGAGGTAAAGATCACGAAGCGATTGGGCCGGGTCTTCGCCGAGTCGGGGCCTCGCTCCCCCGCTGGCAACTCGATCACTCATCGTCTCAATGGAGGCGCGAAGCCACACCACGGCACCGGAACGCACGAGCAGTTCGCGATTCTTCTCGGAGAGCACGACACCGCCCGCGACCGCAATCACGACTGGGACGCGGTGAGCGATCGCTTCAGCCAGTACCCGACTCTCCAACGTCCGAAGGACACCATCGCCGTCAACGTCGAAGATCTCTTGCGCCGTTCGACCAGTGTCGCTCAGGAGCTGGGCGTCAGAGTCAAGGAATGGCCATCCAAGTCTCTTCGCACAGAGCTCACCGACGGTGGTCTTTCCGACCGCCATCATGCCGACCAAGAGAAGCCGGTCAGTCATCGATCATCGGAGGGTTGCTCGACACGTCACGTCGCACCATTCTCCTCCATCGCGTTGCCCGCAACCCTCGATCGACTGTCCCGGATTGCGATTCATCGTTTCGGTCACCGATGTACCGTGACTTCAAGTGACCTATTAGTCACTTCTTAGGTATCCACTAGAAATTGTTCACGTTCGACGCCGATAATGAAGTTCGATTCGACAGTGTCTTTAAAGGAGGTCCCGATGGATTGGGACGAAGAAAGTTCGGTAATGCCCGACAGTGAACCAGCCTCGCCGACCGGGGCGCCAGTTTCGACGGTCACGCTCAGCACGACCAAATGGCGACTCGCGAAGGGATTGAGCGCATTGGCGCTCGTCTTGGCGATCGGGGGTTCGGGCTTCATCCTCGGACACGACGTGTTCACGTCGACGCCGGCCCGCTCAGCCACGCCGAGATTCACGTTGCCCACGTTTCCTTCGGGTGGTTTCGGGGACGGCGAGTCGCCCTCATTGCAAAATCCGACCACTTCACCGCAGAACACCAAGGCCAACGCCGCGGCGGCCAAGGTCGCCACCAAGGTCGACCCCGGCATCGTTGACATCACGACGACATTCGCCGGCGCGAGCGGGACCGCCGAAGGCACGGGCATGATTCTCTCGTCCAACGGCCTGGTGCTGACCAACAATCACGTCGTTGAAGACGCCGCGACATTGTCGGTGCGCGACGTCGCGACGAATACCACCTACGTCGGCACCGTGGTGGGCTATGACCTCACGCAAGACGTCGCGCTGATCCAATTGAAGAACGCCAGTGGTCTCACGACGATCAAGACTGCGAACTCGGACAAGGTCGCTTCGGGCGAGAAGATCGTCGGTATCGGCAACGCCGGAGGACTCGGCGGGACGCCGAGTTACGTCCCCGGATCCGTCGTCGCACTCAATCAAGCGATCACCGCGGGCGACCAGACCAACCCGGCCGGATCAGAGAAGTTGAACGGCCTCATCGAAGTGAACGCCGCCATCCAACCGGGAGACTCGGGCGGACCGTTGGTGAACGCCAAGGGTGAGGTTGTCGGAATGGACACGGCCGGATCCAGCCTTAACGGCGGCTTCGGTTTCATTTCGGGCAATAC
>CALGFJ010000248.1 GCA_937881055.1 uncultured Acidimicrobiaceae bacterium
ACCCATCCACAGACCAAGGCGTCGATGGCGTCTTCGAAACGCTTGAGCGACGTCGAGGGAAGGTCGTCGAGGTCGGTCTTGGCCGGAAGTGGCAATTCGATCTTGTTGATCGTGAGGGACAGTTGGTCGAGGATCTTGCGCCAGTTCTTCACGATCCTTCGCCGACGATCCGCCGGAGTCTTTTCCGGCCAGTATTCGCTCGCACGACCGATCTTGTACTTGAAACGGAAGTCCTTGTCCAGTAGGTGCAAGAGCGCGGGGTGGGGATAGACCTCGGCCACTACGAACGTGGCGCCCACTGGTGTCTCGACGGTGGCCACCTTGTAGCCGAGTTCAGATAGACGTTCCGTGAACTGGCGCCCGATCTCGCCGGGCCGGGTCTCACTGGGCGAATGGGTGCTGCATCCTTTGGAACCGAACTTCTGGGACACCGCGCTGTCGGCCTCTCGACGCTTGTGAATCGCGGTGAGCGCGATAGGCATGTCGACCGTCACGAGATCGACGGAATCGCCGCCGAGCAACGTGCGTGCGGCGTTCAACAGTGCGTCCACGTCGGGCCGACCAGCACTGGGCGTCTTCGACCAGTCCACGGGCGTACCGTTCGCGAGTTCCAAGAACTGGCTATAGCTCGGACTCAGACCGACGCACTTCCACCGATCCTTCGCTTGCGTGAGCAGTGCGACGCCGCTCGGTTCGGTGGCGGTCCACGCCGGATCGATGGCCAGGATGCTCGTCATCCTGGGCAGGTTATACCTTTCTGAAACATCATGACGTTGAATGTGATCGCTACGACGACGTCACGAATTCATTGGGACCCTTGAAAGCGAGCGTGACGGTAACCTCGAATCCAGTGGCGTCTTCCCAACACGGTTTGCTTCGTCGGGCAATCAACGCCCCTCGACGTGCAATGCATGAAGTCATAAGACTTCGCCAGCGGAACCTCTGGAAGGTGATCGCGAACGGTTTCGCGCGCCCCGTTCTCGATCGGTGGGGATATTTTCGCGAGGACCGTACGGAGGGGATCAATTACCTTCGCACGATTGCCGGACTACCGCTCCTGCTGAAGTACCGACCCGAACCCGTGCCCGACGAACTCTGGTCACCGCGTCGCCTCAACTTTCTCATTCACGAGTTGCACCTGAGCTCGTATCTCGAGATCGGTGTCCTCGAGGGAGAGACCTTCGCCAACGTCAAGGCGCGACGGCGCTACGGCGTTGACCCCGAACCAATTTTCGACCCGGTGCTCTTGCCTCGGCGCTCGAAGTTCGCCGTCGTGACCAGTGACGCTTTCTTCGCGTCGATTCGTCCAACCGAACGATTCGACGTGGCGTTCATCGATGGTCTGCACACATTCGAACAGACCTATCGCGACGTGATCAACACCTTGATGCATCTTCGCTCGGGCGTGATCGTGATCGACGACACGGTACCGAGCGACGAGTATTCGGCGATCCCCGATCAAGACGAGTCGTATCGCGCACGCGGAGAAGCCGGACTTGAAGGACGACCATGGCACGGCGATGTGTGGCGAGTGGTGACGTTGCTCGATCGACACCACAGCGAGTTGGAGTGGCGCACGATCGTCGACGAAGGGAATCCGCAAACGCTGCTGTGGCGTCGACGTCTCGGTGCGTCGGTGGCCGCCGCGTCCGCCGAAGAGATCGCCCTCGCGAAGCAATCAACGTTCGCCGACGTCTTCGCCGATGGTGTTCCGGAGTACTTCCACCCGACCCCGGAGTCTCAGGCATTGGCCGAGTGCGTCGAGTCACTTCGCCATGGGCGGGTGTGACCAAATTCGGATTCAAGGCGTTTCCTTACGATTGGCTGAAGAAATTGTGACTTTGGGCCTAGGAATTCCTGTGAATTTAGGAACCCCTCACTCGTAAGTTGAACATGAAGGTCATTCAAGTGGCCATCGAGATTGAGAATTCACAGCAATCTCAAGTCCGATTGAACCTACCGAATACGAAAGAAGGGTCTCTGATGAACAAAATCATCGCAATCTTCGGCAATCCCGCTGAACGCACGTCGCCAGGAGTGTTGTCGTGGCTCCGCGAATCCAGGCTCGCCGCCGTCGCGTGGCTCGCGGTTCGCGTCTGGGTCGGGATCATGTGGATTCAAGCCGGTGTCTCCAAAGTGTGGGGCGCCGAGAACCCATCGTTCATGCACAACAACGGAGCCGGCGTCGCCGGATTCGCTGGACACGGCGTGGCCGCCTACAGCTGGTGGGGCAGTTTCATGCACAGTTTCGTCGTTCCTAACGCGAGCTGGATCGCCGTGATGGTCGCCTTCGGCGAACTCGCGATCGGCCTCGGCCTCGCCTTCGGCTTCCTTACTCGCACCGCTGCGCTCGCGAGCCTCGCGCTCCTCTTCACCTACGTGATGTCGGGCACGGCCAGCGTCTGCGCCTTCTACGCACTGTGCGCACTCATCGTGCTCGCCACCTGGCGCACCTCGACGTGGATCGGTGTCGATGGGCTCATTAATGGATATCGTCAGCGCCGCCGCCACGCGGTCACCGTTGACGCTGCTCCAGTCGCCGTCGAAGTTCCGGAACTCGTCTCAGTCGGCTAATTGATTCTCAATCGCAAGGATCCCGGCGCTCTCTCTGAGAGCGCCGGGATCTTTTTATGTTTACGACGAATGTGTGAAGGCGCCATTGAGGGCGTCGTCGAGATCGGCCCAGAGGTCCGCGGGGTGTTCGAGTCCCACGCTGAGTCGAAGTAATCCTTCGGGCACGAGCTCTTCGCCCTTCCATCGTCCCCTACGGTCGATGGTGGACTCCACGCCGCCGAGACTCGTCCCACCGACGATCAGTCGTAGCAATTCGACGACTCGGTCCGCGTGGTGGGCATCGTTCACCTCGAAGGAGAGCATCGCGCCGAAACCACCTAACTGCGTGCTCGCGCGTTCGAAGCCCGGATCCGTCACGAGACCGGGGTAGCGCACGCGCACGACGTGACGATGGTCGTCGAGCCGCTCCGCGAGCTCGGCCGCAGTTCGTTGTTGACGAGCAAATCGAACCGGGAGTGTCCGAAGTCCGCGTAGCGCGAGGTACGCCTCCATCACGCCGGGGATCGCGCCGTGCGTGGTGCGCCACTCGACGAGCTCGTCGCGTAGACCCGCGTCCGAGACGACCACCGCTCCCATGAGTAGGTCGGAGTGGCCGCCGATGTACTTCGTGGCGGAGTGCACGACCGCAGTCGCGCCGAGGGCGAGCGGCTGTTGCAGCATCGGCGTCGCGAATGTGTTGTCGACGACGGCGATGACGCCGGCGTCGCGGGCTGCTCGCAGTATCGTCGGCAAGTCCGCCACACCGAGCAGGGGGTTGGTCGGAGATTCGAGCCATAACACGTCGGCGCCATCCAATGCGCCGAGTACCTCGGACGTGTCGACGACGTCGACCGCGCGGGTGTGGAGTCGACCTTCCTTAACCAGTCGTTCGAGAAGTCCGCGCGTACCGTTGTAGCCGTTGCTGGGATAGACGACGGTCGTTGCGAGTGGCAAGGACGTGAGCATCGCCGAGACCGCGGCCAATCCCGACGCGAAGGAGACGCAGTGCCCTCCCTCGAGTTCACCCAGTGCCTCTTCGAAGGCACTCCACGTCGGGTTGCCCCAGCGGCCGTAACCAATCGCACCGCCGTCGCGGTACGTCGACGCGAACGTTGGGGGAACGTTGAAGGGACCGCCGGGCTGCGGTGCTCGACCGGCCACGATGGCGAGGGTCTCGGCGTGCCACTTCGTTGGTTCGTCCATCACTTCAGTATTGCGGATGACTTCGTCGCTTCTCACGTGCGCGCGACGCGTGGGGCACTGAAATGAGAAAGCCCGCGCCCTCGACATTGAAACTCGAGGGCGCGGGCTGGGGGGGGGTTCTTACGACTCGTCTTCGGCTAACAGGCGATAGATCGAGCGTCGGGCGTCGGCCAAGATCGCCGCGGCCTTTTGGGTCTGCGCGTCCGAACCGGCCATCGCGACCTGTCGAACCGAGAGGATCACCTGTCGCAGGGTTCCGAACAGGTCGGACGTGGCGTCACTGACGTCGGCGGCGGCGGTCTCCCACGGCTTGCCGAGCGTTGCGCGATCCTTTTCGACGAGCGCCTTGCCCGAAGTCGTCAAGTCGTACGTCTTTCCAGACTGCGATGAAGAGATCTCAACGAGACCTTCGTCTTCGAGCTGCTGGAGTATCGGATAGACCGACCCCGGGCTCGGACGCCACGCCCCATTGGAGCGCTCGCTCAACTCTTGGATGATCTGGTAGCCGTTGCGCGGTGCCTCTTCGAGCAAGACCAGGACGGCCGCTCGAACGTCACCTCGGCGAAGGCGCTGGCGCCCGCGTGGCGAGAAGCCGCCGCGGAACATCTCGTCACCGCGTCCGAAGGGACCACCGCGGTGTCCACCCGGACTTCGACCGCGACTGCGACCACTGCCTCGAGGACCCCGGTCTCGCTCCACGCGCTCTGCGTGCTTGTGTTCATGGAATTCGTGATTCATTTATTCTCCTTTGTTGTAAATCCGATTATAACGATATATCGTTATAGGACGTTTGTCAAGGGGTATACGGGAATTTTCTCAAAAGCATCTAATTTCAACGATTTGGCGCTGAAACGGGTTGTCCCACGTGGTGGTCGCGACATTGACGCGCCTAGTCCGCGCGTGGACTAGGCGGCGAAAAACGAAGCGCGCTCGCGAATGCGACGAGCGTCAGAGCCGCGAAGCTCGCCAGGACGACGGGCACGACGTGGATGCCGAAGGAAGAGACCATGAGACT
>CALGFJ010000249.1 GCA_937881055.1 uncultured Acidimicrobiaceae bacterium
TGACGCCCTGGGCGGCGAAGTGCAACGCCTGCTGGGACGAGCCGCACTGGCGGTCAATCGTCGTGGCCGGCACCGATTCGGGCCACCCGGCCGCCAAGACCGCGCTGCGACCAACGTTGAAAGCTTGTTCGCCGACCTGAGACACGCAGCCCATGATGACATCGTCGACCAACGCAGGGTCCAGGTTGTTGCGGCTCGCAATGGCCTTCAAGGCTTCGGAGGCGAGGTCCACGGGGTGCCAGTTCTTCAGTTTTCCGTTGCGCTTGCCCCCCGGCGTGCGCACCGCGTCCACGATTACGGCTGTTGGCATTGTCGAACCTTTCATCAACTGTGGGCTCTACCCACCGCGCGAATCCTACTGGCGGGCGCGGCTAGCGTCGCAGGCGTGAGTGAACGAAAGAGCATGGATCGTTGGCTCGGCGACGGCGGAATGGCCATCATCGGCGCCGTCGGTGCGAACTTCGAGCGCTACGGCGTCGACGGGGAAGACCTCGGGTGGGTGAGTGGCTCGTTCACCCCGACGCAGCTGGCGTGCAACCCCCACGGTGCGGTCCAAGCAGGCGTGCATTCGGTGATCTTGGACGCCGCGATGAACTTTTGTATCAACGCCGCGCTCATAGGGCGTGACCGCACCGAAGCGACGATCGAGATGACGACCGAGTTGATGCGACCGGCTCTGCTCGACGTTCACTACGTCGTGCGTGGTGACGTCGTGCGGTTAGCCCGTCAGATCGCCTACGCCGAGGCGACGATCTCGAGTGATGAGGGCAAGTTGATCAGTCGTTCGACGGGCACGTTCCTCGTGCACCGCTCGACGACGGGCTAGATGTGGTCGGCCGGGATCTGACCGAGTCGACCGGCCTCGTAGTCCTCGAAGGCCTGCTGTAGTTCGGCGCGGGTGTTCATCACGAAGGGTCCGTAGGTCGCCACGGGTTCGCGAATCGGTTCGCCGCCGAGGATCAGCACTTCGAAGGCCTGGGTGCGCGAGTCCTGGGACTCGTTCGCGCTCAGCACGAGGTAGTCGCCGTCGACGTGGACCGCCATCTGTCCTTCGGCGATCGCGCTGCGGTCGACTCCGACGGTGCCCTGTCCCGCGAGCACGTAGGTCAGCGCGTTGTACGCGGGGTTCCAGGGCAACGAGAGCTGTGCGCCGGGCAACAGCGACACGTGCGAGATCGCGATGGGCGTGTGGGTCGAACCGGGCCCGTCGATGCCGCCGAGGGAGCCGGCGATGACGCGAATGATGGCGTCACCGTTCTCGTTGGTCAACAGCGATACCGACTCGGCCTCGATGTCCTGGTAACGCGGGTTGGTCATCTTGAGCTTCGCCGGGAGGTTGACCCAGAGCTGGATGCCGTGGAACAGTCCGCCCGAGTCGATCAGGGCGTCCGGCGGACGCTCGATGTGCAAGATGCCCGATCCGGCGGTCATCCACTGCGTGGCGCCGTTTTGAATGACGCCGCCGCCGCCGATCGAGTCCTGGTGCAAGAACGTACCGTCGATCATGTACGTCACGGTCTCAAAACCGCGGTGCGGGTGCCAGGGCGTGCCCTTGGGTTCGCCCGGCCCGTAGTCGACCTCGCCCATCTGGTCCATATGGACGAACGGGTCGAGATCGGCCATGTCGATCCCGGCGAAGGCGCGACGGACCGGGAAGCCCTCGCCTTCGAGTCCGCGTGGCGCCGTGGTGATCGACGTCACGCGACGGGGACGATCGGTCGTCTCGGGCTTGACGGCCTTGGCGAGTTCGAGTGGATTTTCTACGGAGATGGCTGGCATTGGACCATATTACGGATGAAGTGCGCGATCTTGACGCGCTTCGACCAGCGCCAGCACGCCGACCGAAACGACGATGATGCCCGAGAGCGAAAGCGCGACGTTGCCCGCGCCCCAGCCGAGCCCGCCAACCAACGTGGGCTTGCCCATCCAGTCGGCGTAGGAGGCGCCGAGGGGTCGCGTGAGCACGTAGGCGATCCAGAACATCAGGACCGAATTCATGCGGCCGAGCCAAAAACCGATCGCCGGCAGGATGATCAGTCCGGTGAAGAGGAGACCGGAGCCGAAGAAGCCGAGTTTCGCCACGAAGGCCGTGAAGTCGCCGACCGCGGTGCCGAGGGCGAAGGCGACGGTGACCGTGAGCCAGTAGAACAATTCGCGGCGCGTCGATACGATGCTGTGGATCGACAGGGTCCCTTCAGTGCGAAACCACAGCCAGAAGGTGACGGCGAGCACGAGGGCGAACGCGATTCCCGACACCGCGTAGGGAACGCCGAACTCCACGTGCACGACGTCCGCGCACATGGTCCCGAAGACGCTCACCATCACGACGGCCAACCAGTAGAGGACGGTGTTGTACGTGGGCGAGCGCAGTTGCCACCAGAGCACGACGGCGAAGACCACCGCCGCACACACGACGGCGATCCGGGGATCGAAGCGATGGACGAAGAAGTCCGACGTCGCTTCGCCCATCGCCGTCGTGAGGATCTTCAAGCACCAGAACGTCGGCGTGATCCGGAGCGGAACCTTGCTCGAACCGAACTCGTGGCGAAGGGAGAGCGCCACGATCAGTCCTCGGTGATCAGCAACTGCTCGAGGAACGTCGCGCGGTCAATCGCGATGAAGAGGGCTTTGGCACTCGCAACCAGGACGTCATCCGCGTGCAGCGTCGCCTCCACGTAGCGCTTTCGGTCGTCACGACGCGCCAGCCACGCCCGAGCGAGGATCGGCTCTCCGACGGGCGTCGGTGCGAGATAGGTGATGTCCAACTGCGCCGTGAAGGCCATCGCACCGTGGATCACGTTCAAGAGGCCCATGACTTCGTCGAGGAGGGCCGCCACGACGCCACCGTGCGCGCGCCCGGGTGCGCCCTCGAAGGCCTTGCCCAACGTGACGCGCATGCACGCGGCGTCGCCGTCGCGCCACAACTGCGCGGCGAGTCCCATCGGATTGGCGGCACCGGCAACTATCGAGTCGGAGAACAGTTGGCGCTGTCCGATCTCGTCAATCGTCGGAATCGTGAGCGTGAACTCCTCGAGTCGGTCGCGCGAGAACTCTCGCACGCGAATAGGGGCGTCGTGAATCGCGTCGAGCAGGGCGAGCAGTTCCCTACTCAGTTCGTCGAGCTGGTCGTCGCTCAGTTCACGTCCGACGAATTCGTGTCCTAACTCGCGCAACAGCGCAGCGGACGCGATTCGCTTCTCTTCGTTCGTCACTCGCCCACGTAGTAGTGGTCGGCCACGCTGAGAGCGCGGTCCAAGCGAGCGAGTCCGTCGCGGGCCTCTTCTTCCGTGATGGTGCACGGCGGCACGACGTGGACCCGGTTGAAGTTCGTGAAGATGAGTAGTCCTTCGTTTTTACTCGCCGCGACGATGTCGTTCATCGCGGGAGAGCTGGCGCCGTAGGGGGCGAGAGGTTCTCTCGTCGCGCGGTCCGTCACGAGGTCGAGGGCGAAGAAGACGCCGAGGCCACGCACCTCGCCGATGATGCGGTGCTTCTCTGCGAGCGCTTGGAGTCCGGGACGCAGGACCTCGTCGCCGATGCGCTGCGCGTTCGCGAGGATCCCTTCGTTCTGCATCGCTTCGATGGTCGCGACCGCCGCGGCACAGGCGAGGGGGTGTCCGGAGTACGTGAGACCTCCGGGGTAGACGCGCTCGTTGAACGACGCGCTGATGGCCTCGTTCAAGATGACGCCGCCGAGCGGCACGTACCCGGAGTTGACGCCCTTGGCGAAGGTCACGAGGTCGGGTTTCACGTCGTGCTGTTGGAACGCGAACCACGAACCGGTACGGCCGAAACCGCACATGACTTCGTCGGCGATGTAGACGATGCCGTAGCGATCACAGATCGCGCGCACGCCGGCCAAGAAACCCTCGGGCGGCACCATGATGCCCGCCGTGCCGGGAATCGTCTCGAGCACGATCGCGGCAATCGACGTCGGTCCCTCGAAACGGATCATCTCTTCGAGGTTCTGAAGGGCGCGCTGGCACTCTTCGGCTTCGGTGGTCGCGTGGAACACCGTTCGGTAGAGGAACGGACCGAAGAAGTGCACGACCCCGGAAGAGCCGATCTCATTCGGCCAGCGACGCGGGTCTCCGGTCAGGTTGATCGACGTCGCGGTCGCGCCGTGGTAGCTGCGGTAGGCCGACATCACCTTGTGCCGCCCCGTGAAGAGTTTGGCCATCCGCACGGCGTGTTCCATCGCCTCGGTCCCGCCGTTGGTGAAGAAGACCTTGGCGGCGCCCTCGAACGAGCGGTCCAAGATGAGCTCGGCGGCGCGGTAGCGCGAGACGTAGCCGTGCTGGGGCGCTATCGTCGCCAACGTGCCCGCCTGCTCTTGAATAGCGCGCACGACCGCGGGGTGCTGGTGACCGATGTTGGTGTTGACCAACTGGGACGATAAGTCGAGGTACGTCGTGCCGTCCTCGCTCGTGACGTAGACACCCTCAGCACTTCTCACCATCAAGGGATTGATGCTGGCTTGCGCCGACCACGAATGGAAGACCGAGGCCTTCTCTCGTTCAGCGCTCGTGAGAGTGGATCGATCGTTTGCCATTGTCGCGTCCTTTGTTCACTAAAGACGGTAACGCACTCGTCGTGTGACAGGTTTGCGAATGAGTGTTACGAGAGCAATCTTCAGAGGCCGCCATCCCAGAGGGCCATTTCCGCTGAGAAATTGTCCAGGCCCAGCGGACCGAGCACGAGCGCGTGAGCGTGAAACGCCTTCAACGAGAATCTCTCTCCCAAGCGCTCCTTCGCCGCTTCGCGTGACTCGAGCCACGTTCGCTCTCCGACCTTGTAGGAGATGGCCTGGGCCGGAAGTCCGAGGTAACGGTCCACTTCGGAGACCGACATCGCGTGGTCCTGAATCGCCCATTCCTCGAGGAGCGCCACCGCCATCTCGGCGGTCCAGCGTTTGTTCGAGCAGTCACCGAGGTCGCCCAACACGCCCATGTCCGACGGGGCGTCGAGTTCGAGGTGAAGACCGACGTCGACGACGATGCGCGCGGCGCGAAGCGCTTGATTGGCGAGGTAGCCGAGCTCGTCACCGAGGTCCGAGAAGTAGCCCAGTTCGTCCATGAGTCGTTCGGCGTAGAGCGCCCAGCCCTCGGCGTAGCCAGATGTGTTGCCAACGAGACGATGGAATCGACTCTGGCGATCCGACGACAGCAGCGCCGTGCCGATCTGGAGGTGATGACCCGGAATCGACTCGTGGTACCACGTCGATGCATGGCGCCACCACGAGAACTTCGTCTTGCCCATCGTCGGGAACCACGTGGTGCCGGGACGACTGAGGTCTTCACTGGGGTTGATGTAATACGGCGCCGCGGCTGATCCTTCTGGAGCGAGGCGGGCGTCGCAGAACCGGATGCGATCGTCGATGTCGAAGTGCACGCCATCGAGTTCATCGGCGGTGCGCGCAGTGAAGGCCTTCAACATCGTGAGCAGTGTGTCGGTGCCATCGATGGCTCGCGCCGGGTCGTTGTCGAGCAAGTCGGCCACTTCGACCAGGCTCTTGGCGCCCGGAAGGAGTTCGTTCGCGATCTCCCACATGCGCGTGTTGATTCGGCGTAGGTCCTGGTAGCCCCACTCGTAGAGCTCGTGCAGGTCGAGCGTGGCTCCGGACCAATACGCGGACCACCGTTGGTAGCGCTCTTCACCGCACGCCTCCTTCTTGGAGGCCTTCGGCGCGAGTTCACTTCGCATCCACGCCGCGAGTTCGGAGTAGGCGGACTCGGCGTCGTTGGCGGCGGCTCGAAGTCCCGTTGATTCGGCATCGACGCCAGTCGCCGCCGCGGCGCGCTCGGCGAATTCGCTGAAGGCACCCGCGGCACACGTGTCGGCCTGATCAGCGACACCCAGCACGTGGCGTGTAGCGGGCAACTCGTGCTCGGCTGCGGTGATCAGAAGTGCGCCACGCCACGTCTCGAGCGACACGCGAACGTTCTTGAGTCGACGGGCAACGTTGTGTGCGTTCTCCGTGCTCGTCAGCGGCATGAGTTCGAACACCTGACGAATGGACGACACGGGAGAGTTGAGAACGGAGAACGTTCGTCGCTCCTCGTCGGCTTCGTAGAGGGCGAGTTGCACCGAGAGTCGTTCACGGATCACGGCCGCGGCGATTCGATCGACGTCGCTGTGTGCGTCGAGCGTTTCCAGATGTTGCAGGTCTCGAACCGTCTGTTCTTGATCGCGTCGTTGTTTCGCCACCGAGTAGTCCGGTAACAAGTGGTCGTAGCCCGGAATGCCGGCTTCGGTCGCGAAGATCGGATTGCTCTCCGCGAGTTGATCCACGATCTCGTT
>CALGFJ010000250.1 GCA_937881055.1 uncultured Acidimicrobiaceae bacterium
ATTTCACGCCGCACCGGCAATTAGGCTGGACCCCTGATGAGCGACGAACCAACGCAGGCCGAAGTCGAGCCGACCGAAGCGCTCGATGTCGAGGCTCCCGCGGCGCGGACGGACGACGACGTCGATGCGGAGGTAGTCCAGTTCAGCGTGATGAGCATTGAATCGGTGCTCTATGACTTGTCGGACTCCTCACCGCTCATTCACCTGATCGAAGAGGAGACGCCGTATCGGTACTTGGCGATTCCCATCGCGCTGCCCGAGGCGGTCGCGTTACACAACGCGTTGGACAAGATCGATGGGCGGCGTCCGGGCACCCATGAGGTGATGTCCGAAGTCCTACGACGTCTGAGCGCCGACATCGTGGCGGCCCGGATCACCCGCTACGACGGCGGTGTCTTCTACGCCGAACTCGACCTCATGACGCCACGGGGTCGCGAGGTGTTCGACTGTCGCACGAGTGACGCGTTGATTCTCGCCACGCGACAAGGCGTGCGCGCGCCGGTCCTTTGCGCGGAGTCTGTATTCCAAGCCTTCTACGCGTAAGGGTTGTCGTCGGCTTCGCCGTTACGGTTTCTTGAACTTCACGGCGACGATCTCGCCTCCGCGACGATCCAGGCTGTTCTCGTCCGATATCCGCAGTAGCAAGGCGACGATCACGTAGTTGGCGAAGAGCGAACTTCCGCCGTAGGCGACGAAGGGCAACGTGATGCCGGTGAATGGCAAGACACGAAGCACGCCGGCCATGATGAAGAAGGCCTGGAAGCCCATCAGTGCGGTGAGGCCTGTCGCGGCGAGACGGACGTAGTCCGACGTCGCCTTCTGGGCGATGTGGAATCCCTCGCCCACGAAAGCCGCGAAGAGACAGACGATCAAGATGATCCCTAGGAATCCGAGCTCTTCACCGACCGCGGCAAAGATCATGTCCGACGTCAGGCCAAAGATGTTGCCGGACTGGCCGAATCCAAGACCGGTCCCGGTCATTCCGCCGGCGGCCAGTGAGTACCAGCCGTAAGCGAGTTGACAACTGCCGGTGTGATTGAAACACGCGGTCCAGGGGTTGAACCAGTTATGGAGGCGTGAGTGCACTTGGGCGAAGTAGTGCGCGGCGACGTAGGCGCCACCGACGAAGAGTCCCATGCCCAGTACGACGTAGGTCTTGAGTCCGGTCGTAACCCAGAGCATCGAGATGAAGAGTGCGAAGAGTAACAATGCGAAGCCGATGTCGTTCTCGGCGCCGAGGATGGCCATGGAGAATCCCCACGCGAAGAGAATCGGCAACAGAACTTTCGGCGGAACGATCTGACGTCGACCGATTCGTTGCGTCGGGGTGGAGAGCAGTTCGCGGTTCGCCGCAAAGTACGACGCGAAGAAGAAGACCAACAGGATCTTGGCAATCTCGACCGGCTGGAACGAGATCGGTCCGACTCTGACCCACAGTCGCGCCCCGCCGATGTTCTCGCCGAAGTGGGGGATGAGGGGCATCAGTAACAGTCCGACAGCCGCCAGCAAAGTGAGGTAGCGATAGCGGTCGAGGTCGCGCACGCGTCGCACGACGATCAGCGTGACGACGAGGGCCGCGGCGCTGATCAAGAACCAGAGGGCCTGATACCCGGCGTACGGCGGATTCCAGCGGGCGATCTCGACGTAGCCCACACCGTTCAATAACGTGGCGATCGGCAAGATCACCTGCGAGGCGTTGGGTGCGAGGTATCGAATGCACACGTGCAGGGCGAGTGAGATCACGATGATCGACGTCAAGAACACGCCGAGTCGATCGGGCAGGTGACCCTTCGCACCGAGTGACGCCAACACGTAGAACGAGCCGACGATGACCCACGCGAGGATCATCAGGCCGAGTTCTGTGAGACGTCCCTGTGACACTCTGGTGACGGATGGTCGCTTGGCTGGGACTACAGCAGTATTTGCGTGTCTCGCCACGAAACAACGATAGTCCTACGATGTATGAATGGATCTCATGGACGCCGAGGAATCGGGCGCGCTCGTTATCGACGTCCGTTCGTTCGGACCAGAGAGGTTCTCGAGTCGCGAACTGTCGCGATTGGAGTTCGGCGCGCGCCTGCTCGACCTCGCCGATGACCACATGCTGCCCATCCTCGACCGGTGCAAGTTCGTCGCCATATTCGCTGACATGATCGACGAGTTCTTTCAGGTCCGCGTCGTGAGCCTCGAAGACAAGGTGGCCGCCGGTGTGCAAACGGCGTCCATCGACGGCGTCCGTCCGCGCCAGCAACTCGAATCGATTCGCGAGCGGGTCCTCGCCCTGGTGGAACGTCAGGACCGTCTCGTGCTCGACGTCCTCTTGCCGGAACTGGCGCAGAGCGGCATCGCCATCGTTCCCTTCAGTTCACTCAGCGGTGACGATCATGATCGAATGACGAAGTACTTCGACGAGAACGTGTACCCCG
>CALGFJ010000251.1 GCA_937881055.1 uncultured Acidimicrobiaceae bacterium
CGAGATCACGTCGTGCAACGTGCGCTCGAGATGTTCGGCGTCGTTCACCCCGGGACAGACGACGACTTGCGCGTGTACTTCGATGCCGGCGAGGAGGAGTTCCTTCAGCCACCGGAGGCTCGTGGCGCCGCGGGGATTTCGGAGCATCTCGGCGCGCAGTTCGGGGTCGGTCGTGTGAATCGAGACGTAGAGCGGCGAGAGCCCCTCTTCGATCACCCGCTCCAAATCAAATTCGGTGAAGCGGGTCAGCGTCGTGTAGTTGCCGTAGAGGAACGAGAGTCGAAAGTCGTCGTCCTTCACGTACAGCGAGCGCCGCATGCCCTTGGGGAGCTGGTAGATGAAACAGAACGAGCAATGATTGTCACAGGTGCGGATGCGATCAAAGACCGCCGAGTCGATACTGAGACCGAGCGGCTGACCCTCGACCTTGGTGATCGTGACCTTTCGCGCCAGTTCCTCGCCCTCGCGACGAATGACCAACGTGACGGACTCGCCGTCGATCAGTTGTTGGTATTCGATGATGTCGCTGGGCTCTTTGCCATTGACGCTCACCAACTCATCACCGACGGCCAGATCGACGTTCGAGGCCGGTGAATCCGTTGAAATTGATGAGATTCGGGCGCCCGACACTCGTCCAGCCTACGAGGAACGACGATGATTGATTACTAGGCTGGAATTCGTGAACGTGGACAAGGTTGTACTCGCCGCGCCTCGGGGATTCTGCGCCGGTGTCGAAAAAGCCATCAAGGCGCTGGACTGGATGACGCGCGTCTTCGCCCCGCCGGTCTTCTGCTACCACGAGATCGTCCACAATCAGTTCGTCGTCGATTACTTCAAATCACTGGGCGTCGTCTTCATCGACGACGTGACGACGATTCCGCCCGGGGCCCCGGTCATGTTGAGCGCTCACGGTTCGCCCCCTGAAGTGATCGACGCCGCCCGTCGATCGGGCGGCACGGTCATTGACGCCGTGTGCCCGCTCGTCACGAAGGTCCACCACGAGTTGAAGGTTCGTGCCCGCAAGGGTTATACCGTGCTCTACGTCGGGCACCAGGGCCACGAAGAGGCCGTGGGCACGATGGCCGTCGCGCCGGAGTCCGTGCACTTGATCGAATCGACCGAGGACATCGACGCCCTGGGTGATCTGGCCGGTCCGTTCGCGCTCCTGAGCCAGACGACGCTCAGCCTCGACGAATGGCAGGACGTCCGCGAGTACGCCGAGGAGAAGTTTCCCGAAATCTGGATGCCCAATCGCAGTGACCTCTGCTTCGCGACGACGAACCGCCAGGCCGCGCTTCGCACCATCGCCGCCGAAGCCGACGCCGTCATCGTGATCGGATCGGCGAACTCTTCAAATACCGTCGCGCTGACTAAAGTCGCCGAAGCGGTCGGATGCCCGCGGGTGTTGCGCGTCAACGGTGCCTTCGAGTTGCCCGACGACCTCACCGGTACCGTCGCGGTGACCGCGGGCGCCTCGGCCCCCGAATCGCTCGTCAACGAAGTGTTGGACGCACTCGATCCCACCAACGGCGTGACGGTCGCGTCGGTGACGGTGGAGGACGAATACTTCCCTCCCCCACCCGAATTGCGCGAGATGCTGAAAACCCTGTCGGCATTGCTGGACCTGGCGCTGGCGAGCCCGACGTCGTCGAGTTTCGACGGCGAGGCCGACCGACGCTTCACGGCGGCCGAAGTGCTCTCCGCGTCCACTCGTTAGTACCGGACGCGACCCGCGTACCGATTAGTATTCATCAGTGAGTTTTTTCTCGCGCCGCTGCGGTGTCGCCCTGTGCGTTCGTGAATCCAACCGGCGACCGTCAGTCTCGTCGCCTCCGATAGGGCGCGAGGCGACGACATTAGGGCCAACGAAGGAGAATGATGGTCAACGATGATCTAGAGCAGCACCGCTCGATGCGACTTCGCGACTACGCCATCACTCAGGCTCTCGCCCGGCTCGAGACCGAACGGCCCGGCTTCACGCCCGAGGCCATTGTCGCCGCCATTTGCGCCTACGAAGAAGAGGGCAATATCGCCCACGTGCTCGAGAAGATGCCCGAGAGCGTCAACGGCGAGCCCTACACGACGCTCGTCGTCGTCGACGGCGGCGACGACCGGACGGCGGAGATCGCTCGTTCCTTCCCCGGCGTCATCGTCATCGAATTCCCGGTCAATCTCGGTCACGGCATCGCCCTCCAGGTGGCCTATCGCTACAGCGTGCGACACAACGTGAAGTTCGTCGTCACCCTGGACGCGGACGGGCAGAACGACCCCTCCGAGATCCCCCAGATCCTCGCTCCCCTACTCGCCGATGCGGCGGACTTCGTGTTGGGCAGTCGGGTGCTCGGCGTCGATAAGACGACCGACAACGTTCGCAAGCTCGGCGTTCGCTTCTTCTCTTTCATCATGAATCGGATGACCGGATCTCATATCACGGACACCTCCACCGGGTACCGCGCCCTTCGCGTCACGATGTTGGCCGACGTCGTCGATCGCCTGCGCCAACAGCAGTATCAGACGTCGGAGTTGCTCATCACCTGTTTGAAGCGGGGCTGGCGAGTGAGCGAAGTTCCGACGGAGTGGTACGCGCGCGTGTCGGGCGAGACGAAGAAGGGCGCGACCTGGATCTACGGGTTTCGCTACGCCCGTGTCGTCTTTGGCACTTGGTGGCGCGAGCGCTAGTTCGAGGTTGATTCAGGCGTTGGTTTGGAAACGGTGAAACTCTTGTGCTGAGAGTCCTCGAAGACCCGCGGCGGCGTCTTCACCTTCGCCTTTTTCGGTTTTTTGGCTTCTCTTCCTTGCGGATTCTTCATACTCGAATCCTATGTCGAACCCGTTCGATAATGCCGCGACCACTTCGAATTCGTCAGACCTGACGAAACGACCCAAGCGTCAGCCTCGCAAACTCTCGTGATAGACGTTTTCGAGGGCCGTGCGAAGTTCCTCGCTCTTGGCACTCAACGCCGAACGCGAGACGCGACTTTCGGACGACGGCGGATTCAACGGGGCACCGACGACGATTCTGATCTTGGACGGACGCGGGAGCTTCGCCCCCTTGGGCATGGCGCGGTCACTTCCCCCGATCCCGACCGGCACGATCGTGGCGCCCGTTCTCGCGGCGACGAACATCGCGCCGTCGTGCAGCGGCGCCACGGAGGGACCCTCTTTGCGCGTCCCCTCGGGAAAGAGCACCAACGCGTGTCCCTGTTTCAGCACGGCTTCGGAGTACGCCATCGATTCGCGGTCCGCCGAACCCCGGTGAATCGGAAACGCGCCGAGATGCGTGATCAGCGGACCGAGCAGCGGGACGCGAAAGAGCGAGTCCTTGGCCATGAAGAACACCTTGCGTTTCGAGATGAAGAGCGTGAGCGCGAAGTCGACGTTGGAGCGGTGTATCGGTGCGATGATGACCGGTCCATTGAGGGGGATGTTCTCGGCGCCGATGACCGTTGGGCGAAAGAGCACTTTCGAAATGCCCGACACCAGCGCTGCACACACCCGGTACGTGAACGTGCGCCGTTCGCTCAGTTCCTGAGGTTGCGCTTCAGCCATTGAACAATCTCCTGGGCGACGTCGTCGACGTCGCGACCTGTCGTGTCTAGCATGAGGGCGTCGTCGGCCTGGCGAAGTGGCGAGGCGACTCGCGTGGAGTCGGCCTCGTCACGCCGGGCGACGGAGTCCTCGCCTTCGTCGCCGCGACGTCGCGCGCGCTCCTCCAGCGACGCGGTGAGGAAGATCTTCACCGACGCGAGGGGAAACACGACGGTCGTGATGTCTCGGCCCTCGACCACGGTGCCGAGCGGCTGGGCGGCGGCCAACTCACGTTGTCGCGCGACCATTGACGCGCGCACGGACGGATTGGCCGCGACCACCGACACCGCGACGTTGACCTCATCGGAGCGAATCTCGTCCTCGACGTCGCGACCGTTCACCGTGACCCTCGGCAGGGTCGTGAGGGTCACGGTGTCGGCCAAGGCCGCGACGGCGTCATCGTTATCGATATCGACGCCCCGGAAGAGCGCTTCGCACGTCACGGCGCGATACATCGCGCCGGTGTCGAGGAACGACCATCCGAGGAGCGCCGCCACCGCACGGGCCACCGTGGACTTGCCCGAGCCGGCCGGACCGTCGATTGCGATGACGAGATCGCTCACGCGAGACGCTCCACGTCATCGAAGAATCGCGGATAGCTCGACGCGACGGTGTGCGCGGCGCCGATGGAACAGCCGGCGCCCGCGCAGCCGGCGACCGCGCTGGCCATCACCAAACGGTGATCCAGTGCGGCGTCCAGTTCGAAGTGCGCGAATCGCGTGGCGCTCCCGAGCCCTTCGACGAAGAGGTCGTCACCTTCGGACCAGGCCCGACATCCCAATTTCGTCGCCAGCGCCAGCGAGGCCTGAAAACGATCGGACTCTTTGACCCGAAGCTCACCGACGTCGCGAAAACGCGAGAGACCTTCGGCCGCGGCGGCGGCGACCACCAGTACCGGCACCTCGTCGACCGAGGGAATTTCACTCGCGTACACCTCGGCCGCGTTCAGTTGTGAGCTCCGAACGCGAAATGACGTCATCGAGTCGGGCGAACGCACCGTCATCGTCGCCCCCATTCGTCGGAGCACGCTGAGAAAGCCAATACGCTCCGGGGCGCTGTCAATGTCGAGGACTTCGATGTCGGCGTCGGGGTGGATGCATCCGAGCACCGCGAAGAACGCGGCCTGAGACGGATCGCCCGGCACCAGCCAGTTCCTCGCGAGGGGACGACCGGGATGGATGGTGATGCGTCGTCCCTCTCCGCTCTCCACGCTCGCGACGCTCACGCCGGCGCGCGAGAACATCTCTTCCGTCGTTGGTCGCGTTCGCACGTGTTCTACGACCGTCGTCGGACCTTCGGCACCGAGCGCGGCAAAGAGGACCGCGGACTTCACCTGAGCACTCGACATCGGCACGGCGTAGTCGATTCCGTGCAACGCGGCGGTGCCACGTATGCGTAGCGGCGCGCTGAGCCGCGCGCCCCGCCCTTCGACGTGCGAACCCATCAACGTCAGCGGCTCGGCGACGCGGTCCATGGGGCGCTGGGACAGGGACGCGTCGCCCACCAGTTGGTGTTCGCCGGGCACGCCGCTCACCACGCCGGCGAGCAGTCGCATCGTGGTGCCCGAGTTGCCGCAGTCCAGGGCGTCGTCGCTCGCGTGCAGGCCCTTCGTAGGGCCGATGATCGTGACGACGTCGTCGCGGTCGTCGCGCGTCGCTCCGAGTTGTTCCATTATCTGACTCGTGGCTGTCACGTCCAAGCCGGAGGAGAGTCCTCGAATCGTGCTCTCGCCGTCGGCGAGCGCGCTCACCATGAGGGCCCGGTGGGACGTGCTCTTGTCACCGGGAACCCGCAGAGTGCCGCGGAGAGTCGCGAAATGCTCGACCGTGGCGTTACTCACTACTCGTGCGCCACTTGGAATCCGAGGGCCGACAGAGCTTCGCCAAACATCTGATACTGCTGGGCGTCGACGGCGAGGAGCAACGTACCGCCCGTTCCCTCGATGCCGTGAGCGATCTCGATGTCGTAGATATTGACCGACAGGTCCGACGCCGATCGCGTCACGCGCGCCAGTACGCCCGGTTCGTCACTCACCTTCACCCGCAAATACGCCAGGTCCTCGGTGCGGAGCGCTCGACCGGGTAACTGACGTCGGGCGCTCGCCGCACTGAGAAGACTCTCGAGGATGACGTCGCGTTCGTCTTCGAGGAGCGCTTCACGAAGCGTCCGGAGCCGGCCTTCGAGCGCTTCGAGGCTCTGGACCACGGCGTCACGGTTCTCGAAGAGGATGTCCGGCCAAATCCCCGGATCCCCCGCCGCGATCCTCGTCATGTCGCGAAAGCCTCCGGCGGCCAGTTGTAACAAGACGGCGTCTTGCTCGGCGACCCGACTCGCCTCATTCATGAGCGATCCGGCAAGGAGGTGCGGCACGTGGCTCGCGATCGCCACCAAGCGGTCGTGGTCGTCGGCGCTGATGGCCACGACGTTGGCCCCGATCTCGCGCAGTATGCCGTGGAGTGTGCTGTAGGTCGTCGGTGACGTCCGATCGGTGGGCGTGAGCACCCAGGTGGTCTCTTGGAAAAGGTCGGCGCGCGCGCCCGAGAGCCCTCGCAGTTCCGACCCCGCCATGGGGTGACCACCGAGGAAGCGCTCGTCGCGGACGAGCGAGACGATCGAACCCTTCACTCCGGCAACGTCGGTCACGACCAGGTCCGGGTTTGCGAGTTTCGCCAGAACGTCGATCGCGATTTTCGCCACGACCCCCGCGGGCGTCGCGACGACGACCAAGTCGACCTCGGGCGTCAGTGCCGTTCCGGTGATCACGGCGCGCTCGAGCGCCGAGGCCACGATCGTGTCGTCACTGTCGCTGCCGGTGACCGACCATCCGTGATCTCTCAGGGCGAGAGCGATCGACGCGCCGATCAGACCGAGTCCGACAACGTGCGCGCGTCGACTATTCGGGGAGGTCGTCACGCAGGCCCTGGGCGTTTCGAAGGTACACGTGTCGAAGTTCGCTTCGAGACCGGGTGGTGTAGACGTGCATCAATATCCGTATGCACATCGGCATCGAGCC
>CALGFJ010000252.1 GCA_937881055.1 uncultured Acidimicrobiaceae bacterium
TCTTTTGGTACCGATTCGCACCGGTCCCGGAGGGAACCACAACGGCAACCTCAACTTCCAAGCCTACTGGAGAACCGTTGGACATCCAAATATTTCTAGGGACGTCGAATGAGGGTGCCTGTCGAAGAGTCCTCGACCACCCAACCCAATGTGACCAATTCGTTACGAAGTCGATCGGCCTCGGCCCAGTCCTTCGCACCGCGCGCGTCGTCACGCCTCGCCACCAGGTCGGCACTGACGGAATCGACGTCGCCTTCCCTCGAGTGCAATGAAAGACCCAAGGCCCCAAAGAGCACGTTGATTGCTTCAGCAAGGTTTCGGGCCCTTGACGCATCTCCGGCGTCGGCGGTCGAATTCGCGGCGGCGAGCGCGTCGAAGAGCAGCGCGACCGCGAGCGGCGTCTTCAAGTCATCATCGAGTACGGCTCCGACTTCCGCATACAGCGCCGCGCCATCGTCCGCGAATCGGTGATTCGAGGCCACTTCAAGCGTGTCGCCGGCGAGTACGGGTAGCTCGAATCGTCGCGCCAAGGCGTCGAGGCGCGCCAGCGCACGTTCGGCGTCCGCGATCGTGTCGGTCGTAACTTCAAGCGGGGAGCGGTAGTGTGATCTAAGGACCAACAGTCGGTACGCCCTCGGATCCGACGTCTCGGCGAGGTGCGTGAGTGACGTGAAGTTCCCGAGTGACTTGCTCATTTTCTCGCCGCCGACCATGACCAACCCGTTATGGCTCCAATGTCGCGCGAAGACGCGTCCCGCCGCCACGGCCTGGGCGCGTTCGTTCTCGTGATGCGGGAACTTCAAGTCGAGGCCGCCGCAGTGGAGATCGAAGTCGTCACCCAAGAGTCCGAGTGACATCACGACGCATTCGGTGTGCCAACCGGGCCGCCCTTCGCCGAAGGGCGCGAGCCAGCTGGGTTCGCCGGGTTTGGCGTTCTTCCATAGTGCGAAATCGAGTGGCGAACGCTTCTCGTCGACGGCTTCGACACGATCGCCAACGCGAAGGCTGTCGAGCGGCTGGCCAGCCAGCAGTCCGTAGTCGGGGACGCGCGAGACGTCGAGATAGACGCCATCACTGATCGTGTAGGCGATGTCGTCGTCGAGGAAAGCGCTTATCAATTCGATCATCTCGGGGACGTAGTCAGTGGCATGCGGCGCCGCGCTGGGTCGGGCCACGCCAAGCGCATCCATCGCTTGCCACCACAAGCCCTCGTACGTGGCGACGACTTCCGCAGTCGAACGGTCCTCCTCCAATGATCGCGCAATGATCTTGTCTTCGATGTCGGTGATGTTGGAGACGTAGTTAACGTCTAGACCCCTGAACGTGAACCAGCGGCGCGCTATGTCCCACACCAGCGTGAACCGGCCGTGTCCGAGGTGGGGCAGGTTGTCGACGGTCGGGCCGCAGACGTACATCGAGACGCGACCGGGGTCGCGCAGCGACAGGTCGCGAACCTCCCCGTCAACGGAATCGTAGAGGCGAATCACTGTTCTAAACTACGCCAACCATGGAAGACGCTCTCACCCCCACGCACCGCCAAGTGCCCGACAAGCCCACCGTCGACGGGCTCGAAGAGCGCTGGACGAATCAGTGGGACAAAGAGAAGATCTACCGCTTCAATCGCGACGCCACGAGAGAGAGCGTCTTTTCGATTGACACGCCGCCCCCGACCGTGTCGGGGTCACTGCACATCGGACACGTCTTCAGTTACACGCACCCCGACGTCGTGGCGCGGTTCTGGCGCATGCGCGGCAAGGACGTCTTCTATCCGATGGGCTGGGACGACAACGGACTACCGACCGAACGACGGGTGGAGAACTTCTACGGCGTTCGCTGCGACCCGGCGCTTCCCTACGACCCCAAGTACCGGCCACCGGAAAAGCCGGGCAAGAACAAAGTCTCGATCTCTCGAAAGAACTTCGTCGAACTGTGCGTCGAACTGACCGCCACCGACGAAGTCGCCTTCAAGAATCTGTGGCGCGCTATCGGTGTGAGTGTCGACTGGGGCTTCGAGTATTCGACGATCTCCAAAGAGGCCCAGACCGTGAGCCAGCGAGGGTTCCTCCAGATGCTCACCCGCGGCGAGGTCTACTCGGCCGAAGCGCCGACGCTCTGGGATATCGACTTTCGAACGGCCGTCTCCCAGGCCGAACTCGAGGATCGCGAGCGTCCCGGCGCGTACCACCGCGTCGCTTTCGATCGTGCGGACAACGCCGGCACCGTGGACGTCGACACGACCCGACCGGAACTGCTCGCCAGTTGCGTCGCGCTCGTCGCCCACCCCGAGGACGAGCGCTACCGACCACTGCTCGGCACGTCGGTCGTCACGCCGCTCTTCGGGGTCGAAGTGCCGATCCTCGCCCACGAACTGGCCGACCCCGAAAAGGGTACGGGCATCGCGATGATCTGCACCTTCGGCGACACGACTGACGTCGTGTGGTGGCGTGAACTGAACCTTCCGACCCGAGCGTTCATCGGACGTGACGGCCGTTTCTTGCCGGCCGACTTCGCCGACGACGGTTGGAGTGTGCGCGACGCCGAGCTCGCCCAGGAGTTCTACGACCGCGAAATGCTCAATAAGACCGTCAACCAGGCGCGCGCGGGAATCGTCGACGCACTCCGGTCGACCGGTGCGCTGATCGGTGACGTGCGCGAGATCACGCACCCGGTCAAGTTCTACGAGAAGGGCGAGCGACCGCTCGAGATCGTGACGTCGCGCCAGTGGTTCGTGCGCACGCTCGAACACCGCGACGAACTCTTGGCCCGCGGCGAGGAACTCCGTTGGCACCCGGACTACATGCGCCACCGGTACCGCTCGTGGGTCGAGGGCCTCAACGTCGACTGGAACATCTCACGCCAGCGATTCTTCGGCGTGCCCTTCCCCGCGTGGTACCCCGTCGACGAGAACGGTGAGATCGACTTCGATCACTTGATGCTCGCCCACGACGAGGACCTGCCGGTCGATCCCTCCAGTGACGTCCCGGCGGGCTTTACCGAGGATCAGCGTGGCGTGCCCGGCGGGTTCGTCGGCGACCCCGACGTGATGGACACCTGGGCGACGAGCTCACTGTCGCCCCAGATCGCGGGGCAATGGGGTACCGAGCTCTTTCAACGAGTCTTCCCGATGGACCTGCGTCCCCAGGCCCACGACATCATTCGCACCTGGCTCTTCGCCACGATCGTGCGCAGCCACTTCCAGTTCGATTCGCTCCCCTTCAGCGACACCCTGATCTCGGGATTCATCCTCGATCCCGATCGAAAGAAGATGAGCAAGTCGATTGGCAACACCGTGACGCCGATGCCGCTCATCGAACAGTTCGGCGCGGACGCCCTGCGCTACTGGGCCGCCGGCGGACGACCCGGCGCGGACACCGCGTTCGACGAAGGGCAATTGAAGATCGGACGCCGACTGGGAATCAAGATCCTCAATGCGTCGAAGTTCGTGCTCGGCCGACTCGACGACGCCGAGATCCCCGCGCCGTCTGAAGTCACCGAGCCGATCGACCTCGACCTCCTCGCGATGCTCGCCAAGCTCATCACCGCCGCGACCGACGACTACGAGAACTACGACTACGCGCGCGCGCTCGAGCGCTCCGAGAGTTTCTTCTGGTCGTTCTGCGACGATTACGTCGAACTGGTGAAGATCCGCGCGTACGGAGAGGACGACACCGCGCCGAGACGTTCCGCGCGCGCCACGCTCGCGATCACGCTGTCGGTACTGCAGCGACTGTTCGCGCCGATAATGCCCTTCGTCACCGACGAGGTGTGGCACTGGTGGCACCAACATTCGGTCCACGCGGCGCCGTGGCCGACGTTGCAGGAGTTGCCGACGCTCGAGGTCTCCGGAGCCGGTTCGACGTACGGACCGGTGTGCGAAGTGCTCGAGGCGATTCGTCGCGCGAAGAGTTCGGCCAAGGTCTCCCAACGCGCCGAGGTGGCGTCGGTGATGGTTCGCGCGCCGGCGCCGTTCCTCGCGTCCGTGGCGTTATGTCAAGAGGACCTCATGGCCGCCGGCGGTGTCGCGACCCTGACGACGCGTGAAGAAACTGAACTATCTGTCGAAGTCGTCCTCGCCGACTCGCAGTCCATTGGATCGCAGTAACCATCGAACGGTGTCCGCTCCGTGGCATCACGTCGCCACCGGAATTTGTGATTCACCTGCTCCGCGCCCCTATAAATTCGTCGTAGGAGGCGTAATCGTGAAAAATGCCAGGGGAATTGGAATTCAACATCGCATACGGCTCGGAGCGACCGGATTAATGCTCATCGCCGTCGCCGGTATCCAGTTGGTCGGCGTGTCGGGGGCGTCAGCGTCCAACGCGGTCACGAACCCCGCACTCGCGAAGACTTCCTACGGTCGCTTCACCACGCCCATCGTGTTCGACGGAGGCATCATCACCGTCACTCCGGCCCCCGCGAATGTCTCGACATTGCAAGGCGTCGGGCACATGACCGCCAAGATCTGGGCCTCGACACAGTTCGCGGGCTTCGACCACCAGACCCTCGGCTACGGCTACGTGACCGTGAAGGGCGTCGCGAAGGGCGAAGCGAAAATCACGCACATGTTGGCGTGGGTGGGCTTCGCCAACGGAAATACGTCGGACGTCTGCACGAAGAGCGGCGGGAAGTTCCGCACGAACGGCGAAGCGGCGGTCGTCTTAGGTGACGCCAAGTTCGCCGAGGCCGTGGCCTACGTCCCATCGGGCTGCGGCATCCCCACTCGCGCCGGCTACACGGTGCCGAATGAGGTCGTCTCGGTTCCCTGGGTCAAAGTCGGCACCGCCAACGCACGCGGCGTCGTCACCTTTCGCACGACCATCGCGCACTGCGGTGGAATCGCGGGAAGCACACGCGCGCGTGGCACGGGAGTGATCGAGGTACTGCTGTACGCGCAGACCCCGGACTGGTCAGCGGCGACGTGTTCGGCCAAGGTCCTCAGCCTTGGCATGCCACTCGCGAAGACCGCGGCCAAAGCCAACGCCCTTCGACTCGTCCACGGCAACACCACTGGGCCGGTGCGCCAAGTGGTCAACGCCGTCCCCTAGTCGCATTGCGTCAGTACGACAGATTCGCGATTCGTCAGGTGAGTACTTCGCCGGTGTCGACGCTTCGCACGAGGACGTGGTCCACGCTCACGTCGTAGATGGCGAACTGGTCCCACGCCTTCGCGAGTTCCCGGGCGAAATCGACGCTTTGATCGAGTAACGCGAAGCCCTCTTCGACGGGCCACGCGCCCATTGGATCACGACCCATGGCGTGGCGATGTCGCACGCCTCGACGTTGCAAGTCGGCGAACAGTTCGCTGCGACGCTCTTTGTTCGCGTCGGCGGGTAACTCGTTGCTGAAGGGATTGTCTGACGTGAGGACCGTGAAGGGACCGAATTCACGCGCCGCCTCTTGGGCGCCGACCCACTCGCCGTTCGATACCTTCACGACGAGCTCGGTGGGCGGAACCTGATAGCTCTTCACGAGTGCGGGCGTGATCCGTGGACGTTTCACCACGGACTCGGCGAAGGCCACCGCGGCGCGCGTCGTCGCCGACGTGCGTGGGCTCGCCGAGATGTCGAAGGCGTGTTGCGTGAAGGGCAACTCCACGTAGTACATCGGCGCACGCGCGATGCTTCGGAACTTCGCGACGAAGTCGCGTGCGACCTGGACGTCGACGAGGGTGTCGTTACGTCCCTGGACGATGAAGAACGGTGGCGCGTCCGCGTTGATGCGCTCCAAGGGCGACATCGCGCGATAGATCGGTTCGTTGCCGTCGTAGGGCACCTGGACGATCCGGTGTTCGAGCAGGATCCGCAGTCCTCGACCGAGACCGCGCCAGTGCGTCTCGTCACCGGTCATCTCCAAGACGCCGTAGAACGGCATCGCGCCGAGTACCGACCAATCGATGACGTCGGACATCTCGTCGGGTCGCCACGTCGGATCGTTCGCACTCAGGGCCACCAGCGCCGCCAACTGTCCCCCGGCCGACCCGCCGCTGATGACGACGCGCTCGGGGTCACCGCCGTAGGACGCGATGTTCTTCTTCACCCAACCCAGGGCTCTCGTGACGTCGTGGATCTGCGCGGGCCAGGGATGGCGCGGGGCTAAACGGTAGTTCGGGACGACGGCGATCCAGCCTCGTCTCACGAACTCGTGCAGCATGGGTCGGCCCTGTTCACGCTTGTCCCCCATCATCCACGATCCCCCGTGGATGAAGAGCACGACCGGCGCGTGCAGCGGCGTCCTCGACATGCGCCACACGTCGAGTCGCTGTCGCGCCAGTGGTCCGTAGACGACGTTCTTCACGAGTTGCATGTCGCGAGGGTGGAACGGGAACTGCAGAGCCGTGCGCCACCACGAGCCAAAGACGTCGTCGCGCGCGTGAGGGATCTTGAGTGGCGCGACCGGAGCACGAGACATAGAACGACGCACGATGCGACGGGCGTAGAACGCGATGAACACCAGGGCCAGGTTCTCGACGACCGACACGGTGGCGAGAACGACGACGAGCAGGTTCAGCCACTGTTGCGTCGGCCACCCCCACCACGCCAACA
>CALGFJ010000253.1 GCA_937881055.1 uncultured Acidimicrobiaceae bacterium
GATCATGTCGGGGGTGCGAATACCGATCTCTTCGATCTCGTGGTTCTCGCCGGCCTGCAACATCCGCACGCGCGCGTCTGCGCGCAACGTCCCGTCGACGATGCGAATCGAGCTGATCACGCCGCGGTACTGGTCGTAGTAGGAGTCGAAGATGAGGGCTTGCAGTTTTGCGTCGGGGTCCCCCTTCGGCGCAGGAATCCGCTCGATGACCGCGCGGAGAAGTTCCGGCACGCCTTCGCCGGTCTTGGCCGAGATCTGGAGGATCTGGTCACCCGGGAGCCCGAGGACCCGCTCCAGCTCTTCGATGCATCGTTCGGGGTCGGCCGCGGGGAGGTCGATCTTGTTGAGGACCGCGATGATTTCAAGGTTGTGCTCGATCGCCTGGTAGCAGTTGGCGAGCGTCTGGGCCTGAATCCCCTGGCTGGCGTCGACAAGCAGTACGGCTCCCTCGCACGCGGCGAGGGAGCGCGACACCTCGTAACCGAAATCGACGTGGCCGGGCGTGTCGATGAGTTGGATGATGTAGCCCTCATAGTTGACGCGGACGTTCTGGGCCTTGATCGTGATGCCGCGTTCGCGTTCGATGTCCATCGAGTCGAGGTACTGCGCGCGCATGAGTCGAGGGTCGACGGCGCCGGTGATCTCCAGGATTCGATCCGACAGCGTCGATTTTCCGTGATCGATGTGCGCGATGATGCTGATGGTACGGATTTTGGAGGAATCGACGGTCGTTGAAGGAGCAGCCACGGTCTATCAAGGTTACCTGGGTTCTGATCGAATCCATTGCGGATAAGGATTCCGGACCGACCTGCTATTCTTAACAAGCCCGTCGGACGCGTAGTCCGCGCACTAGAACGAGGAATTTCGTGGCAAACATCAAGAGCCAGATCAAGCGCAACAAGCAGAACGTGGTCGACCGCGAGCGCAACAAGGCCGTCAAGTCCGAGGTCCGTACGCGCGTGAAGAACGCCGTCGCGGCCGTCGGCACCGAGAACGAAGAGTCCGCCCTGCGCCTGGCCATCAAGCGCATCGACAAGGCCGCCACCAAGAAGATCATCCACAAGAACCAGGCCGCCAACAAGAAGAGCGGTCTGATGAAGCGAATCGCCGTGCTGAAGGAAAACGCGTAAACCTTCGCGAAATCCCCTAGCGGCGCCGGGCGCCCTGGGTCATCTTGGCCAGTCGGGCCACCAGAATCTCCACGACGGTCAGTTCCGTCACGTCCATGTCGGTGTTGAGGTCCTTACCGCCGTAACTCACGCCACCCTTCAACGCCACGTCGGCGTCGGCGATCCAGTGAACCGCGGTGGCGATTCGATCAGTCCCCAGTCGCTGGGACATCTGCCAGGCCTTGGTCGCCGGGAAGCCCTTCACGCCGAGCAGGGCTGCGGCCTCGTCACCGGAGCGAACGCCGCTCCCCTCGAGTCGCGCCATGCGCAGGTAGTGACGTTGCAGGATGTTCACGATCTGGAGTCCCGCGCGGCCCTTCGAGTCCAGCATGCGACGCGCGACGACGATGGCCTTGGTGGCGTTACCGGCGTCGATCGCGTCCGTGAGGTCCCACTCGGGGACGTCGCCGGCGTCGCCGAGGTACGGCTCGACGTGGGCGAAGTTCAGGGGTGCCGTTCCGTAGATCGTCTGGAGGGTCCTCGCGAGTGCGTCGACGCGCGCCACGTCATCACCCAACCGGTCGGTGATCTTGATCGCCGCCTCGTGATCGATCGTGACGCGGTACTCGGTGAGCTTCGCCTCGACGAACGTGACGCGGTCGGCGGTTCGTGAGCCGACGTTCACCTCGACGACGGTGGCGGCACCCTTGACGAGCTTGTGGGCCTTCGTGCCGACGACCGCGACGACCAACACGACGTCCGGGGCCGGATCGCTCATCCACGCGAGGACGTCGGCGACTTCGTCAGCCACGAGCGACTGCGCGTCGCGCACGACCACGACGCGGCGCTCGACGAGGAACGGCGGCGTATTGAGTGCTTCCATGACGAGCGGTGTCACCGGCTCTCCGCCGGAAGACGTCACGTCCTTCGCGGTGAAGTCCTGGAGGGCGAAGGAGGGATCGAGTTCGCCCAACGCCTCGGCGATGACGTTGTGCACGGCGTCGTAGACCATCGTCGCGTCGGTTCCCACGACGCAGACGCTCGAATTCACGAACGTTCCTCGTCGATCAGCCGAGCGATCACGTCGCGCACCCGCACCGTTCCCTGGACGTCATGCACCCGAACGATACGACACCCCGCCGCGATACCGAGCGCCGTCGCCGCCAGCGACGGCTCGCGACGGTCGGTGACGGGGAGATCGAACATCACGCCGAGGAACGTCTTGTTCGAGGCCGAGAGCAGGAGCGGCGCGCCCAGTCCGGCGAGTCGGTCGGAGTCTCGAAGTAACTGCAACGACTGGGCCGCCGTCTTGCCGAGGTCGAGCCCGGCGTCGACCACGACGCGGTCTTCTCGGATACCGGCGTCGAGTGCGCGTTGACGGCGATCGGTCAAGAATTCAGCGACCGTCGCGGTCACGTCGTCGTAGTGCGGATCGGGATCGGCCACGCGCGGACGAAGCCGGATATGCGTCGCGACCACGGCCGCTCCGGCCTTGGCCGCGACCGCCAGGTACTGGTCATCGGCGAAGCCGCTGATGTCGTTGCCGATGGTCGCGCCTTCGGCGTACGCCGCCTGGGCGACCGTCGCGCGCCACGTGTCGATGCTTATGGGCACGTCGAATCGACGAACGAGCTCCGTGACGACCGGAATGACCCGATCAAGTTCCTCGGCCTCGTCGACGTCGTCTCCGGGACCGGCCTTCACTCCCCCGACGTCCAAGAGGTCGGCACCGTCGCGAACCAGTTGTTCGGCACGTTCGAAGAGCGCGTCGAGGTCGAACGTGGCGGCGGGCTCGTAGAAGGAGTCCTTCGTGCGATTGAGGATCCCCATCACCAACGCGCGCGACGTGAGGTCGTACGTCGTCGCGCCCAGTGACAGCGTGATCGGCGTGGGTCGATAGACCCGCACTAGTAGAGGCGACTGGCGAGTTTTCGCCGGTACGACACGTAGCGCGGATCTTCGGGCCCCAAGGCGTCCAGGATTTCCAACAGCGAGTCTTTGGCGCTCGGGGTCGTCGAGGACTGCTCGAGCAAGTGCTCGAGCGTCAGGTCGAGATCGCCGTCCAAGGAGACGCCACTTCGCTGGAGTCGGATCCGCGCGAGGATGGTCTTGGCGGCCAGAACGTTCTCGAACGGTGTGAGGACTTCGTCGGCGTCGTCGAGTCGATCGGATCGACGCAAGAGATCACCGAGTGCGACGGCGGCGTCGACGTTCGTCGCGTCCAGTTCCAGTGCGGCGCGAAGCGACGTCTCGTCGCCGGCGTCGACCAGTTTGTCGACCTGGGACGCGCCAGGCGCCAATCGCTCGACGAACTCTCGCACCGCGGCCTCCGGCAACGCGCCGACGAAGGAGTCCACGATCTTGCCTTCGTGAATCGCGAACACCGCCGGAATCGATTGGACCTTGAAGGCCTGGGCGACCTGCGGGTTGGTGTCGACGTCGACTTTCACGAGTTCCACCGCGCCGTTGGTCTCTGCAACGACCTTTTCGATGATCGGTCCGAGCGTCTTGCACGGTCCGCACCACTCGGCCCAGAGGTCCACGACGACGGGCACGGTCATCGAACGCTCCATCACGGCGGTGCCAAATGTTGCGTCAGTTACGTCGGTCACGACGGACAGCCTAACGGCGCATTTCGATGATCGAAGGGGTCGCAATGCTTTGTTAGCCTCACCCTTTATGAACGGTGCCGTCGTCGGAATCGACGAAGCGAATGTCTCGGCGTGGATGAGCGAGCACGTCGGCGCGGTCGCACCACTGACCTTCGAGCTCATCGCCGGCGGCCGCTCGAACCTGACGTATCGCGTCGTTGACGCG
>CALGFJ010000254.1 GCA_937881055.1 uncultured Acidimicrobiaceae bacterium
CGACGTCCACGCCGAAGTTGAGGGCCTTGCGAGCGACGTTGTACGAGGTGCCGCCATAGATGCAGATCACGCGGCGACCGCGGTCGTCGGTGAGTTGGGCCAGTTCTTTTTGAACCTGCGCCGCGAGTTCGCGCGTGGGCACGAGCACGAGGGCCACGGGCTTGCGCGGGCGAGCCTTCGTGAGACGCGCCATCAGGGGTAGTCCGAACGCCAGGGTCTTGCCCGAGCCGGTGATGGCCTTTCCGACGACGTCGCGGCCTGCGAGGGCGTCAGGAAGAGCGGCCTCTTGAATGGGGAAGGCTTCGAAGATACCGCGTTGTTTCAAGTGCTCGACAAGATTTGACGGCACGCCGAGCGCGGCAAAGGACACAGACATATAACTCCTACAAGTTGAGATGAGCCCAACTCGAGGTTTTACAGTCGAATCGGTCTCCACCGCGATGTGCGGCGAAACAGTCATTCCACTCTAGCAGGGATCGCAGTACTCCAACGCACTTTGATCACGGGTGAGTGCGGGCGGAGGGACTCGAACCCACACTCCGAAGAACTGGTACCTAAAACCAGCGCGTCTGCCAATTCCGCCACGCCCGCAAGAGCCCCCAGTCTACGGCGCACAACGAGGAGTTTGTAGATTCGCGCATTAGATTGGTCGCATGAGTATCTCAAATAGAGCCGACGGATTCGGCGCGGTCGACCTCAATCAACGACTTCTGCGTGAGCGCATTGTCTTCTTGGGGTCCGAAGTAAATGACGACTCGGCGAACCGGATCTGCGCCGAACTTCTCCTGCTCGACGCCGAGGACAGTGATCGCGACATCAGCCTCTACATCAACTCCCCGGGTGGCGTTATCACTGATGGGCTGGCCATTTATGACACCATGCAGTACGTCAACGCGGACGTGCGCACCATTTGCATTGGCATGGCGGCCTCCATGGGACAGTTCTTGTTGTGCGCCGGAGCGCCGGGCAAGCGCTTCTCGCTCCCGAGCAGTCGGATCCTCATGCACCAGCCCTTGATGGGCGGCATGCAAGGTCAAGCCTCGGACATTGCGATCCAGGCCGAGCAGATCGGATTCATGAAAAAGCAGCTGGCCGAACGGATCGCCTTTCACACGGGCAAGTCCTTGGCGCAGATAGAAACCGACTCGGACCGCAACCGCTGGTTTACCGCACAAGAAGCGTTGGAGTACGGCTTCATCGATGCAGTCATCGAACATTCGGCCGTTCGCCTAGGCGCCTAGTGGGCGATGGTTCGTCGACGCGAGTCGATCGACGTTCGTTAGAGAACGACGCCTTTCGTGTCGTCAGTGCCCGCGACAGTCTGGTCACGCGACTGCGCAACCTTTGGAACCGTCGCGAGTTGTTGTCCAGCCTGATCAGGTCGGACATTCGCATCAAGTACAAGAACTCCGCGCTCGGCATCGTCTGGTCGATGCTGACACCGTCACTGTTTCTCGCGATCTACTGGCTCGTCTTCGCGAAGTTCCTAAAGAACGGCATACCGAACTTCGTGGTGTACCTCTTCGCGGGCATGGTCGTGTGGAACATGTTCAACACCTCGCTCAGCACCGCGACCGGCGTGATCGTTGTGCGCTCCGGTCTCGTGAAGAAGGTCTCGTTTCCCCGTGAGATCCTGGCGCTCGCCAATGTGGGGGCCGCGACCTTTTACTTCTTCATCCAGCTCTGCGTCTTCGGTCTGTATCTCCTCGTCGTGCAACACTCGCCGGACTACGCCTACTTCTGGCTTTTGCCGATTGCGTTTCTCGCGTTGTATTTCTTCACCGCCGCATTGGCGATTCTCATGTCGGCCATCACCGTCTACATGCGCGACATGGAGCACTTCATCCTCATCATCTTGCAGCTGTGGTTCTTCATGTCGCCGATCGTCTACTCCTACGAGCACTCGATCGCGCCACAACTGCACGCCCACGGCCTGGCGTGGTTGTACTTCATTAACCCGATCACGCTCATCATGCTGACCTTCCAGCGAGCCTTTTACGTGGCGACGTACGCGGCCTCGACCACTCAGACCCAAATTGTCAACCATCACGTCGTGCCGGTGATCTTGAAAATCTTGCCGTCGTGGCCGATGTCGACGTACTGCTATTTGGATCTCGCGCTGCTCGGCATCATGATCGTCGTGTTCCTCTTGGCCGAGGTGCTCTTCGGTCACCTCCAGGGCAACTTCGAGTCGGAGTTGTAATGACGACCGTCATCAAGGTTGAGGGCATATCCAAGACGTTCAAGATCCACCACGAGCGACACCAGTCGCTGAAGGAGCGAATGTTGCATCCGCGCTCGGGTACGACTGAGGTCTTCAACGCGCTGAACGACATCAGCTTCAGCGTTGACACGAATGAAACCGTCGGTCTCGTCGGACACAATGGATCGGGCAAGTCGACCTTGCTCAAATGCATCTGCGGTGTCCTGCAACCGACGTCGGGCCAAATCCATATTCGCGGCAGCCTCGCCGCGCTGCTGGAACTGGGCGCAGGATTCCAACCGGAGCTCTCCGGTCGCGACAACATATTCCTCTACGGCGCGATGCTGGGATTCTCCAAGAAGATGGTCGAGGGGATCTTCGACGACGTCGTCGACTTCAGCGAGATCGAGAACTTCATCGATACCCAGGTGAAGTTTTACTCGAGCGGCATGTACGTGCGCCTGGCCTTCGCGGTCGCGGTCAACGTCGATCCCGACATCCTCGTGGTCGACGAAGTCCTCGCCGTCGGGGACGAACGCTTTCAGGCGAAGTGCATTGATCGCATCCGCTCGTTCCAAGATGAAGGGCGTTCAATTCTCTTCGTCACCCACAACGCCGATCAGGTGCGCGCCATCTGCGATCGAGCGATCGTGCTCGACAGCGGACACATGATCGCCGACGGCCCGACGCACGAATCACTTCGCATCTTCCGCGAGCACCTCATGGACAGCGCGGCGGAACACGATCGCAGTGGCCTCACCGCGTCGATCAGCATTGATTCGATCACCACGCCGTCGGGTTCCTTCGACGTTCGAAGCGGCGCCGGAATGCACTTCGACGTCAACATCACCTCGCACGGCGCCTACAGCGGCAACTTCGTCATGGAGATCTTCACGCGCAACGGCCTCCTCGTCAGTCGCAGCGACGCCAAGGGATCTCCGGTCAATTTGACGCCCGGGCAGAACAGTGTCGGCATCGATCTCGCGCAGATCCCGTTACTCGACGGCATCTACGACGTCAACGTGGGCGTGGTCGACCCGCGCGGCAACACCGTCATCGCGTGGCGTGAGCAGGCCGCGTCGATCCAGGTCACCTACGATGGGCGCGAGGGCGGCCTCGTCGAACTCGGTGCGGCGATCCGTCAGCAGTGAGTCAATGATCCGCTGTCTTCAAACGCGGGAATCGACGAAGTGAACCGAACACTCCGAGTCTGCCGACGTTGAAAGGATGCGACGCCGCGCTCAGCAGGCGGCGATCACCCCTCGAGTTCCCGTAGGCGAAGATGACCGGGGGAGTCGGGTAGTGGCGTTGCGCAATCCATTCGTCGAGTCGACGGAGTTTCTCGGTGCCGCGACAGTTCTTGCCGAGATATCCCCCCGTCAATCGACCTCGTGGATCAACGGCCAGACGGGTCCCTAGCCCGCCGTTCGCATTCAGCGCTTCGGTCAGAACGTCCACGTAGATCTGGGGCGACGCCGAGACGATGACCACGTCGTGTCCCTGTTCGCGGTGCCACGCCAGTCGTGACAGCAACACTGCACGGCCCTCGCGTTCGAGGTGCGCGAGTGCGAAGGTGCGCGAGCGCGCCACGACATCCTGACCGTCGAGTCCCGCGAGGAGTTTCACGAAGAGGCGTTCTTTCGCGTTGTCGGCCCATTTGCTCGAGCGAAACGCGCCGACCGTTAGTGGCCCCGCGAGCGACAGGGCCGCGCGCCACGTGCGCCCACGTCCGGCGATGGACTTGAGCCACGGGAAGACGCTCCCGCCCTCGGTGAGCGTGCCGTCGAGGTCGAACGCGGCGACGACCGTTTCGTGTTCGTTGTCCACGGGACCAGTTTCACAGCCTTTGTGATCACCGCGTTTCCTTTTACCTACAAACCTGATAGATATTGGCAACAATTGGAATCTTGCCGCTAGGGTTGGCTCGTTCAGTCATGGGACTGACATCACGCACAAGGAGCACAACATGGCGATTCGACTCGGCGACGAGGCCCCTGACTTCACGGCGGAGACCACCGAAGGCACCATCAACTTTTACGACTATCTGGGCGACGGTTGGGGCATCCTCTTCTCGCACCCCAAGGACTTCACCCCGGTATGCACCACCGAGCTGGGCGCCTTTTCGGCGCGCCGAGCCGACTTCGACAAGCGCAACACCAAGTTGATCGCGGTGTCGGTGGACGACGTCGACTCTCACCTGCGCTGGAAGAGCGACATCAGTGAGACCCAAGGCGCGGAACTCAACTTCCCGATCATCGGCGACGCCGACCGTAAGGTCGCGGACCTCTATGACATGATCCACCCCAACGCGAACGACACGCTGACGGTTCGCAGTGTCTTCATCGTGGACCCCAATAAGAAGGTGAAGTTGACGCTGACTTATCCCGCGTCGACGGGTCGCAACGTGGACGAGATCGTGCGCGTGCTCGACTCGCTGCAGCTCTCGGCCAAGTTCCCGGTTTCGACGCCGGTGAACTGGAAGGACGGCGAGGACGTCATCATCGCGCCCGCCGTGAGTGACGACGACGCGAAGGAGAAGTTCCCCAAGGGATTCCGCAAGGTGAAGGACTACCTGCGCTACACGCCACAGCCCAACAAGTAATCAATCCAGACTCGCGGAAAGCGGCCACCTTCGGGTGGCCGCTTTCCGCGTGCTATCCCTAGAGTGACACTTCGAAAAGGAGTCCTATGACCGAATCGTCCACCTTCACCTTCGCGCGCCAAACGGTGAATCGTCTTGGCTTCGGCGCCATGCGCATTACCGGAGAAGGGATCTGGGGACCGCCGAAGGATCCCGACGAGTGTCGCGCGGTCCTGCGCCGCGCCGTGGAACTCGGCGTCAACCTCATCGACACCGCCGACTCCTACGGGCCCTACGTCTCCGAGGAGCTGATCCGCGAGGCGCTCCACCCCTACGGCGACGTCAAGATCGCGACCAAGGCCGGATTCTTGCGCATCGGTCCGAACGCGTGGCGCGAGTGTGGTCGACCGGACTACCTGCGCCAGGAGTGCGAAATGTCGCTTCGTCGTTTGGGCCAAGAGTCGCTCGACCTCTTCCAACTGCATCGCATCGACCCCGCGGTCGCGCCCGAGGACCAATTCGGACTGCTGCGCGCCTTGCTCGATGAGGGCAAGGTCCAAGCCATCGGTCTGTCGGAGGTGAACGTCGCACAGATCGCCGCGGCTCGCGAGATCGTGACCGTCTCGACGGTCCAGAACCTCTACAACGTCACGAACCGACAGAGCGAAGAGGCGTTGGCCTACTGCGAGCGAGAGGGCGTCGGATTCATTCCGTGGTATCCGGTGGCGGCCGGAAGCCTCGCGCGAAGCGGCGGACCGCTGGACGAACTGGCGCACAAGAACGGGATCAGCGTCGGCCAGCTCTCCCTGGCGTGGTTGCTCCGGCGCTCGAAGGTCATGCTCCCGATACCCGGTACGTCCAAAGTGGCGCACGTCGAAGAGAACTGCGCCGCGGCCACCATCACGCTCGATGACGAGACGTTCGCGTCACTCGACGCGCTGCACGCCTAGGCCGAACGCTCCGCCTGTTCGACGAGCGAGGCTCGCAGATCGCGCTTCAGAACCTTGCCCTGCGGGTTACGCG
>CALGFJ010000255.1 GCA_937881055.1 uncultured Acidimicrobiaceae bacterium
GGCATGACGACCATGAGTGCAGCGTCGCGCCACTCCACTTGGACCAGTTCACCGTATTCCGAATCAACATAGACGCCGAGCAATGATTTGTACGCCTCGGGGGTTGACCCGGGTGGCGTTATTTCTGGCGCCTGAGATGCCAGTGATTTGCGGGCTATGGCGCCGAGATCCATGGCTAAAGAGGGAGCGTCGCCGATGCCGTTCAAGAGTGCAATGGCCCCCACTCTGGCTTTGGGGTCGAAACACACATCGGTGATGAAGCCGTCCCATCCTCCCGAGTGTTGGATCCAGATCCCGTCGTCGCGGCGACGCGCGTACCAAGAGATTCCCCACGCGCGCGTCCAAAGTTCGTCGGCGAGGTAACGGGGATTGTGCATCGAGCGAAGCGAGGCCGAAGAGAGAATCGGAGATTCGGATTCCGGAATTGCGTACGCACCCATTTGAAAGACCAGCCACCTCCCAAGGTCCTCGACGCTCGACCACAGTCCCGCCTCAGACCACGCGAGCATCCCCTCGTGGGCAATCGTGAGCTCGTCCGAGAACGTCCGCGGGGCGTAGCCCGTCGCGCGTCGCGCGTCGAGTTCGGGTGGCAGTGGACTCCAACTCGTCGACGTCATGGCGAGCGGTTGAAGGATGTGTTCGCGCACGTAATCCACGTAGGGCGTGCCACTGACCCGTGTCACGACCTCGCCCAGTAATTGGTAGGCGAGGTTCGAGTACTTCCACTGTGAATTGGGAGGAACCTTCGTGCCAATTTCGCTCGATCGTCGCAGGACTTCGCTCGGCATCGCTTCGCGCACGTGGGTGGCCCAGTCGGTACCGGGTGGTTCTTCGCGAAGCCCCGACTCGTGCGAAAGCATCCGTCGAATGGTCACGGCGTCAATCGGCCCAATGGAAGCGTCAGCTCCCTTGAGCTCCGAGAGGTGTTTCGTCACCGGATCATCGAGGTTCAAGAGCCCTCGGGCCTCGAGTTGCATGATCGCGGTACCCGTGAAGGTTTTGGTGATCGACGCGATGGCGTACAACGTGGAGGGCTTCGGAGGTTCTCGTCGGTTCAGGTCGGCAAAGCCGATGTGTCCGGACCACGCCAGCCCTTCGGGCATGACAACGCCCACTGAGGCTCCCGGCAGTCGGTGCTCCTTCACGAAACGAGCCGCGCACGCCTCGAGTTCTGCCGACGCGGCGTCCAACTGATCGTCCATGCCCTCTCCTTCGATATCGCTCCACTGGAACATAACCGGCACGCCGAGTCAAGATGCTGTCCGATTATGGTCCCTGTCGGGTCATTCATCGTTGTGGGCTCGCTGCCCACCAGAAATCTCAGACGGGAGTTCTCAGAACCTGGTGGGACCTCCGGTGACCATCGACGCGTCGATCTTTAAGCGAACTGCATGGTGCTGATACCACTGAGTCTCGGGTGTTGTCTTCCTTTGAGAATCCGTCCCCGTCAGGAATACTGGGAGCAGAAGCGCCAGTGATTCGCGAAGGGGTCCCCATCGCATGACGAAACTCGTGTCGAAGGGCACACGACGATGAAGGGCAAGTCCCTACGAATCGCCTGGTACTGGCTGCGCGCGAATTTCGCGCGCCGTTGGTCCAACTATCTGGTGATCACGCTCCTCATCGGACTGGTGGGCGGCCTCTCCATCGGTTCGATTGCCGCGGCCAGACGCACCCAAACGTCTTACAACGTGTTCCTGAAGAGCACGAACCCGTCGGACCTGAGCGTTCTTCTGGGGGCTCCAAACCTCTCGTCGGACTTCGCTCGACTTCCACTGGTTCGCCACGTGGCAGCCGTACAGTTCTTCCTCGCCGGATTCCCCGCCGGATCCCACGGCGCGCCGTCGACCACCAACGCAATAGGCAACGGCGACGTGTCGCCCGTCGGCAGCCTCGGTTCGGAGTATTTCCGACAGGACAAGCTCGCCGTCATTCAAGGTCGGATGGCCAATCCTCGCAGGGCCAACGAATTCGTCATGACCGCGCACGCCGAGCGCTTGATGGGCTGGCACGTGGGTCAATCGGTGCCGATGTACTTCTACACCATTCCCCAGACGTACTTGCCCGGTTGGGGTACGGCCAAGGTGAAGCCTGCGCTGCGTATAACTGAACATCTGGTGGGCACGGTGGTGCTCAACAGTCAGGTCGTGCTCGACGAGGTTGACCTATACCCGGCGCCCATGATCTTCACGCCGGCACTCACCAATCCGCTCGTCGCAGCCAAGGGCGATTACTTGGACTACAACTTCCAACTTGACCATGGTTCTCGCTCGGTGTCGACGGTCGAACTCGAGATTGTCAAGGCGCTCCCCAAGGGAACGACGTACACCTTCCACGTCACTTCGGACGTCAGCCAGCAGGTGAACCGTTCCATCGAGCCAGTAGCGATCGCGCTCAGCGTGTTTGGCCTGATCGCCGCTCTCGCGGCGCTCGTGATCACTGGGGGCCTGATCGCGCGCACGCTGTCGAACGACGATAGTGATATCGAGGTCCTGCGCGCGCTCGGCGCGAGCCCGCGAACCGTTGCCGTCGCGGGCATGCTCGGTGTGATGAGCGCGGTGGTGGTGGGGAGCGTCCTCTCGCTCCTCGTCGGCGTGGCTCTTTCGCCAATCGGTCCGATTGGGCCCGTTCGGCCGGTCTACCCGCACGGAGGGATCGGATTCGACTGGACGGTGCTCGGGGTCGCGTTCGCCTTCTTCGTGCTCACCCTCGGCGGCGTCACCGCGTACTTGTCCCAACGCCAGTCGCGGCGCTTCGTCGAACGGAAGCGGCCACTGGTCGTGCCGGCTGGTTCGAGATTGGCCAACGTCCTCGCCAGGGCCGGTCTCACGCTGACCGCGGTCACCGGTGTGCGCTTCGCCCTCGAACCGGGAAGAGACCGCGACGCCGTGCCCGTACGCTCGGCACTCATCGGCGCGGTCCTGGCGGTGACGATCGTCGTGGCGACGTTGACGTTCGGTAGTGGCCTGTCAACGCTGATATCGCACCCGTCGCTCTACGGTTGGAATTGGAACTTAGCGTTGACAGGAAATCAGGACGTACCGCCTCAGTCGGCCAGTCTCTTGAAGAACGATCCATTGGTGGCGTCGTGGTCGGGCGTCAGTTTCGCAAATGTGCAGATTGACGGCTTGACGGTGCCCGCCTTGACCGCGAATTCTCACGCGGCTGTTGCTCCACCACTACTCTCGGGGCACGGCGTCGACGCGACGAATCAGATTGTCCTCGGCGCCCAGACCATGGCCGAGTTGCACAAGCACCTGGGCCAAACGGTCACCGGTAGTTACGGGGCTCCTCAGGACGCGCCGGTCTACATCGCGCCCAGGCCGTTTGTAATCGTCGGCACGGCCACGTTTCCCGCCGTTGGTCCGCCGCTGCAACAGCACACGTCGATGGGAATAGGCGCCATCATCTCCCAGGGGATCGAACCGGCGGCGATGAACAAGTTCCTCAGTCAGCCCTATCCCACGCTGAACGGTGACAAGATGATCTTCGTTCGCCTCCGCAAGGGTGTCTCGTCAGCCGCGGGCAAAGTTTCGCTCGAGAAGATCGTCGCCATCGACAACAAGGCTCTCGCGGCGCTGCCCGGCGGCGCGGGGGGAGGTGACCAAGTCACACTGCTCGGCGTCCAGTATCCGGCCGAGATCGAGAACTACCGCTCCATAGGGGCGACGCCAACGGTGCTCGCGCTAGCGCTCGCCGCCGGTGCTGTCGTTTCGCTGGCGTTCATGCTCAGCGCGTCGGTGCGAAAGCGCAGACGCGACCTGGCCATGCTCCGGGCGCTCGGCTTCACCGGTCTTCAATTGCGAACCGTCGTCGTATGGCAGGCATCGGTGAACGGCCTCGCGGGGGTGGTCGCTGGAGTGCCAATCGGCATCCTCCTTGGGCGCTGGCTATGGACGCTGTTCGCGCGACACATCGACGCCGTTCCCGAACCAACCGTTCCTGTGCTGTCGGTCGTCATCGTCGCGCTGGCGACAATGGTGCTCGCGAACGCGGTGGCCGCTTTTCCGGGCCGGAGTGCAGCTCACACGTCGACGGCCCGAGTGTTACGGGGCGAGTAGATCCCGAAGGACGTCCAGCGGCCGCGATGACGACGTGTCATTGCCGCACCTCCGAACTCCAGAAAATACTAAAAACACACAACTTTCCCTGACGGCGTCGACCTGCACACGGTCGTCGTCGTTATCGGCACGGTCGTCGGTGGAACGTACACCGTCGTTGGTACCACCGTTGTGACGGGCGAGCTCGGCGCGCGAGTCGTCGTCGTGACGTTGGGCGGTCGCGTCGTCGTTGGTGATGGCGTGCTCGACGTTGCGCGCGTCGTCGTCGAAGGAGGGCGGGCGGATCCGCCACCGCGGGTCTTCGAACCAGCACCGGCGCCCGTGGTGTTCGTCTTATTCGCACTCGATGATCGCGCGCTCGTCGCGCTCGTACTCGAACCGTCCGACGTAACCACGTGCGACGACGAGTTGGTGCTACCAGAGGACGTGGCGTTGCTCGCTGGAGTTGACGTTTCGGCGGCGAGGGCCTTCGCCGCATTCGCCGCGTGCGCGACGAACATACCGGTCGCGAGTCCCGAACTAAGAAAGATCGCCTGGGTCAGGAGTCGAACTCGAGCGAACTTCTTCGCAATTGGATAGTCGTCTTCGTGGTCACGCTTCATCGTGGCTTCTTTCAACGTCACGCCGCCCGCTGAGAACTCCCGGTCTGGCGCGGCACCGATACGACGGACTAATCCTAGAAAATATGTTCTCCGATGTTTCTCAAATCTTCGACAGAATCGATCGACCTCCGCTCTCCATGGGGGCCGATGACACGGTGACCTACGCAAGCCCTGAAGAGACGCACACAGTGATGAACTAGCGATACGCCGCGCCACTGCCCTTCATCGTTTCGTCACATTTGCGTAACAGGAACGACATCTCAACAACTCATCAAATGACTCAAACCTCGAATAGTCTCGCCAGTTGTAGGGCGAGGAGATCGCATGAATCGCATTCGCGCAATGGGTACGTGGCTGGTCACCGCCATGGTGACGTTGGCCGCCGGCGCGGGCCTCGTGGCACTGGATCAGACACCGCAACTGATGTCGGTGCACACGACCAATCGCTCGAGCCCACCATCTTCTGCGACAACAGTGCCTTCGCATTCTCCAGTCGTCGTAACGCAGCCATCCTCGGGAGGCAGTTCGATACGTGAAGCCGCTGAACCCGTGGTGCAGGTCACGACGACAACGACGACGACTCCTCCTTCGACGACGACTTCAACCACCACCTCCACCACGTCGACCACGACAACGACATTGGAGTCGGCACCGACGACGACCACGACATTGCCAGGTCATCATGGCGGCGGAAGCGATGACGGGGGCGGCGGAAGTGACGATGGCGGAGACAATTAGAAATACTCACTTACGAACGTGGCCGCCACTTATCCGCCGTGCGCGCTCTGCGTTCGAACGTGAGGCTCTTCACCCACGGAACTAGGCTGGCGACGTGCGAGTCGTGACGATGGTCCACGGGCATACTGAGGCGGCACATGACTGAGGCCAATTCTCCGAATGGAGCGCCCCCCTGGCTGATACAGGGCGGCATGGGGATTGCGATCTCCGGTTGGCCACTCGCGCGCGCGGTCTCGAGCATGGGACAACTCGGCGTCGTGTCGGGTACGGCCATCGACAATGTGTTCGTGCGCCGACTCCAAGATCACGGAATCGACGAGGAGCTACAAACTGCCCTCGACGCCTTCCCGGCGCAAAGTGTCGTCCACGACATCCTGGAGAAATACGCCGCGGTGCGCCGCACCGGCTCTATGCCGTATCGCAGCCTCCCCGCACTCACGCTGGGCAGCAAGGGTCGCGCCATCGACGCGATCGTTCTGGCGTCGTTCATCGAGGTGTCGCTCGCCAAGATGGGACATGAGGGTGTCGTCGGCATCAACCTTCTCACCAAGGTCCAACTCCCGACCGCCCCCGCATTGTGCGGCGCAATTCTCGCCGGTGTCGATTACGTCCTCATGGGAGCCGGCGTCCCGACTCATATTCCCGGTGTCCTCGAACAGCTCTCGCGCGGCGAACGGGTAACCCTTCCGCACAGCGTGACGGGTGCGCCAAGTGATGATCCGGTGAGCTCGATCCACTTCGACCCCACGCCCTACCTCCCCTCTCACGCGCTGCGCCGTCCGCGATTCGTCGGCATCATCTCTTCACACGTCCTCGCGACGGCACTCGCGAAGCGCAGCAATGGCCCGGTGGACGGCTTCGTCGTCGAGCGGCCGACGGCCGGGGGACACAATGCACCGCCCCGCGGCGTGTTCGAGGTTGACGACGAAGGAAACCCCCTTTATGGCGAGCGCGACACGGTCGACTTCGACGTACTCACCGGTCTCGGAAAGCCGTTCTGGATCGGCGGTGGCATCACGTCGCCGAAGGACGTTCGCGACGCGTTCGCCCTCGGCGCGAGCGGCGTCCAGGTGGGGACCCTCTTCGCGTACTGCGACGAATCGGGGATGGACCCGGAGTTGCGTCGTCGCGTGCTCGCCGAGGCGAAGACGGGATCGTTGAAGGTGAAGACGTCGCTGCGGGCTTCGTCGACGGGATATCCGTTCAAGGTCGCTGAGGTCGGTGGAACGGTCTCCGATCCCGCCGTCTACGCCGAACGCGAGAGAAAGTGCGACTTGGGATACCTACGTGAGGCGTACCTCAAACCGAATGGCTCCTTGGGATATCGCTGCGCCGCTGAGCCGGTCGACGCCTTCATTCGCAAGGGCGGTGCCCTCGAGGCGACCGACGGATCGACGTGTCTGTGCAACGGTTTGATGTCGACGTGCGGACTCGGTCAATACCGCGCCGACGGGCACCGTGAACCGCCAATCGTGACCAGCGGCGACTCCATAAACGACATCCGGGATCTGCTCGTCGGCCGAGAGAGCTACAGCGCCCGCGACGTCATCGCTCATCTCGGTGCCGGCATCGACGTGACACCAACGAGCGACGTCTCTATCACGCGTTAGTCTCGCGCCATGATCATCGAGATGTCGCCGGGCGAAATCAAAGAGTTCGTACGGTCACAGAAGGTCGGCCGCGTGGGCTGCCACCTCGAGGGTGAAACCTACGTCGTTCCCGTCATCTACGGGTGGGATGCGGACTGCATTTACGTCTACACCACTGAGGGCAAGAAGGTCGACATGATGCGAGAGAACCGGCGCGTCTGCTTCGAGATCGACGAGTACCTGACGAATGGTGCCTGGCGCAGCGTCATCGCCCAAGGAGTGTTCGAAGAGTTGGAGGGTGAAGACGCGACGCGGGCTCTTCAGATCATCGCCGAGCGCGTGACGTCGAATCGTGACGCCGGCAATTCGCGCGCACGCGGCGAGGGCCGAACACCGGTCGCGTTTCGAATTCGAACGAGCGACGTCACCGGACGAAAAGTCGAGGTCACGACGTAATCCGTGATTCGATGGCGGCCACCGCGAAATCGGATGAACGTCGTTCCTGAACGCAACCGGGATCAGACGCCAGAGGATTCCCGTACATCGCAAACGCTCGCGAGCGTGAACCCCCGCACATATCCGAATGCTCGCAACATCCACACGCGCCCTCGAACTGGGCCGAGCGAATGGAACGCAAGAGTTCATTGTTCCGATAGACGTCGATCAACGAACTCTCTCGAACGTTGCCGAGGGTGATCGGTAGGAATCCCGAGGGATAGATGTCGCCGTTCGCCCCGACGAAGATGATCCCCTTGCCGTCGCGGGTCGCGGCACTCGGCGCTCGTACCGGCGCCGAGCTCGGTCCGAGCAGTGCGAGTAGGCGGTCCCGAAGGAACGCGTAGGTGGAGTCCTCATTCGCTGGTTGATACGCGCCATCGCTCTCGGCACGTTCGCGTGCGACGCGTCGAAAGAACGGGGCCTCGACGGTACGCACCGTGAATCCGTATCGAGAGGCGTCGACGAGGAAGTGGCACACGTCCTCGTTCTCCTGCGCCGACGTCGCCGTGACGTCAGTGCCCCGGCCGGTCGTGATGAGAAAGAAGACTTCCCACACGTTGACGCCCAGGTCGTGCAGCAATTTCGCAACATCGGCCAACTCGCGAACGTTCGCGGGCATCACCGTGGTGTTTATCTGCGTCGTAAAACCGTGTTCGCGAAGACGAGTGATGGCTTTGATGGTGGAGTCGAAGTGCCCGGGGATCCCCCGCACCGCGTCGTGCGTCAGCGGCGATGCGCCGTCCAAACTGAGCGACGCGCTTTTCACGCCAACGTCGCGCAACGAATCGAGCGTCGCGTCGGTTAGTCGCGGTGTCACGGACGGAGCGATCGCCACCGGCACGTTCACTGAACGGGCGTATGACGCGAGCGCAACGACGTCGTCGCGCATCA
>CALGFJ010000256.1 GCA_937881055.1 uncultured Acidimicrobiaceae bacterium
CCGTGCGAGCGGCCGTCGACAACGGCCTCGACCACCTGGGCGAGAACTACGTCGATGAGCTGGAAATCAAGTTCGCGCAGAGTCGCGACCTCGACATCTCGTGGCACTTCTTGGGCGCGCTGCAGTCGAACAAGATCGCGCGGGTGGCGCGGTGCGCTGACGTGCTCGCGACCGTGTCGCGGACCAAGGAGTTGGAGAAGATCGCCACCGGCGACGCGCCCCCCGCGCTCTACGTGCAGGTCGACTACACCGGCGGAGCGACGCGAAACGGGGCCGAACCACGTGACGTCGCGGCCCTGGTCGAGCGGGCCCGTGCGCTCGAACTCGACGTACGCGGACTCATGACGGTCGCGGCGCCCGATCCGGCGCTGGCGCGCGTCGCCTTCGCGAATCTGGCTGCGCTCCGCTCGGATCTGGGGCTCGTCGAGTGTTCGATGGGCATGAGCGACGATCTCGAACTGGCTTGTGAATTGGGTACGAGTGAGATCCGAATCGGGCGAGCGCTCTTCGGGGAGCGGGTCGCCGTGACGGCCCCCTGACCTAACATGGGTGAAGGCGCCGGAACCGCAAGGAGATGTTGATGAAAGATAAGTTGCGCGGGTTCTTAGGATTCCTAGGTCTCATCGAGGACGAGTACGGCGAATACGGCTCCACCGGATCGGCGCCCGCGCGTCCCTTCACCGAGACCGCGACGTCAGAGGACGAACCGGATTGGAGCGCTCCGCCGAGCGCCCGACAGTTCCCCACGTCGTCCTCGAACGCCGCGCCGCTGCGTCCGGCGACGAATCCACGGCCCTCGTCGATCTCGGTGCTCGACTCCTCGGGTCAGGCGTCGAGGGTTCGCCCGATGGCGAGTGCCTCGCCGCGAGGTGGCTCGTCGTTCTCCGCCGAGCGTGACGTCGCGATCTTCGCGCCACGCAGTTACGACGAATCGCGTCGCATCACCGACCTCTTGCGCTCGAACCGCGCGGTCGTGCTCAACGTCACCTCGGTCGATCCGAACCTCGGTCGTCGGCTCGTCGACTTCGCGTCGGGCACGGCCTACGCGCTGAACGCGAAGATCGAGATCCTCGGCAACAGCCTGTATCTCATGAGCCCCCAGGGAATGCACCTCGGCCCGGAAGCGAAGGATCGGCTGCGCGAGGCGAACTATCGCGACCTCGGCGGCGCATGAGGTTCATACAAGACCTCTTGACGCTCTACATCCTGATTATTTTCGCTTCGTCGGTGCTCAGTTGGTTTCCGACGACGAGTTCGTCGGGCGGACTCGCCACCACGAAACTGGTTCTCGCGCGACTCACAGAACCGGTGTTGCGACCACTGCGCTCGATCATGCCGAGCGCTCGCATCGGCGTCGATTTCTCGCCGTTCGTGGCGATCCTCATCCTCTACGTCATCAAGGCCAACATCTGAGTCGCCAATTGAACGATTCGTGACAAACCGAGTTGTAGGGTGTCTGCATGGATAGCACGGATTCCGCGTACGCAGCACTGGACGCCATCGACACGGTGGCCTTCAAGATCGGGGTGCGGGGATACAACGTCGACGAGGTCGACGACTTCCTCGAGCGTCTCTCGGGTGAGGTCCATCAGCTCAAGGAACTCGTGCAACAGCAGCGCCAGCAATTGCGCCAGGCCGGCGAGCGCATCAACCAGCTCGACACTCGTTCGGTCTCGGACGCACCGGCCCCGGCGCCCGCACCCGCCGCGGCACCGAGGCACATCAGCGTGTCGGGCGCCGAACAGGTGACCGCCATGATCGCGATGGCCCAGCAGTTCATCGAGCAGGCCCAGTCAGAGGCCGAGTCCAAGGCGCGTGAGATGACGACCGGTGCCCAAGAACGGGCTCGCGAGATCGTGGCCGAAGCGCGCAGCCGGGCCGAGGACGAGGTCAATCGACTCAACGGTCTCAAACAACGTCTCAGCGAAGACGTGGAGACGTTGACACGACAACTCGACACCGAACGCAAACGTCTGGGCGGCGCCCTCGCCGAGTTCTCGCGGTGGGTGGAGAGTTCGTTGCAGGTTGGCGGTCGTGCGCCGGTGAACGTCGCACCGGAACCGGCGCCGCGTCCCATCAAGCCGCCGCCGGCCCCGGCGCCCGTTTCGGACCAGGGCGTCGGTCAGGTACTCAACTTCGAAGCACCCTCGCACGACGATCGACTGTAAGTTCCTCGCAAACTGGTAGGGTCGGCGCGCACTTGTTGTGCATCGTCGAGGAGTTCACCATGCCGTCCCCAGCAAAAACCACGAAGAAGGCCCCAGCCAAGAGGGCGGCCGTCAAGAAGAGCGTGGTGACGAAGGCTCCGGCCAAGAAATCCGCACCGAAGCGCCCCGTGGCCACCAAGTCGGCCCCGAAGAAGCCCGTGAAGAAGGTGCTGGCCAAGAAGGCCGCCCCGAAGAAGGGTCCCGCGAAGAAGGTCCCAGCGAAGCCGGTGAAGAAGGTCGCGACCTTTAGCGCCGCGCAGAGGGCCGCCGCCGCGAAGAAGATCGCCGTCGCCAAAGCCAAGGCCGCCGCCGTCGCGAAGCTCCACAAGGAGCGCGACGCGAAGTTAAAGGCCGCCGCCAAAGCCAAGGCCGCCGCCGCCAAAGCCAAGGCCGTGGCCGCCGCGAAAGCGAAAAAGGAGCGTGACGCCAAAGCGAAGGTCGCGGCCAAAGAGCGCGAGGTTCAGCGTAAGGCCCGCGAGAAGGCCGCGGCCGAAGCGAAGAAGCAACGCGAGATCGACGCGAAACGCAAGGCCATTGAGGCCGAGAAGCAGCGCAAGATCCGCGAGATCGAACGACGAAATCACGAGGAACTGAAGCGTCAGGAGCGGCGCGAGGCCGAGGAGCGCAAGCGCCTCGAGGCGCTCGAGCGAAAGATGCACTCCAAGCCCTACGCCGACGAGCCGGAGTTCCTCGAAGAGTTGCGTCTCTTGCTGTTCGAGACCCGAAGCGCCACCAACGACGACATCGTCATAATGGAGTCCGAGGCCGACGAGATGTTGGTCGACCGTGAACGACTCGAGTACGACGACGAAGACGGCAGTAGCGTCGCGTCGGACATCCAGCGCGACCAGAAGAAGGACCTCGCCTCGCTCCTTCGCCTGAAGGTCGACGAGATCGACGTCGCGCTGGCGCGGATCGCCGACGGCAGTTACGGTCGTTGCGACGAGTGTTACGAGGCCATCTCGAAGCCCCGTCTGCTGGCCCAGTTGCCGGTCTTCATGTGTGTCTCGTGTCGCGCAAGCGTCTAAGTGATCGGATCAATTACACGGTTCTCGTGATCGCCCTCGTCGTGACGGCGATCGACGCACTGACCAAAGTCTGGGCCCGCCACGCCCTGTCCAACCACGCCATCCACGTGGGTGGTGGGATCTGGCTTCGGTTGCAGTACAACTCGGGCATCTCGTTCTCCTTCAATCAGTCGAGGACGATTCTCACGACGATTCTCACCGTGGTGGTCGCTCTCGTGGTCGTCGGGGTCGGACTTCGAGCGCGCGCGGGACTGTCGACGGTCGGCTTCGGACTGCTGATCGGTGGGGGCGTCGCCAACGTCGTGGACCGGCTCTCGGCCAGTCCCCACCAGGTCACCGACTTCATCGCCCTGGGTTCGTTTCCGGTCTTCAATCTCGCCGACGTGGCGATCACCGCCGGCTTCATCACGCTGCTCGTGGCGGCCCTCGCGGGCGAGAAGTTGCTCGCGTGACTGATGACGACCTCTTCGGCGCGTTCGACGGTGAGACGCTGGATTTGGTGCTGCCGAGCACGCTGGACGCGATTCGCATCGATCGAGTGCTCGCGCTGTTGACGGGACTCTCGCGTTCAGAGGTGAATGACGTGATCACGAGCGGCGCGGTGACACTGAACGACAAGGTGATCGTGAAGTCCTCGACGTCGGTCGTCGAGGGCCAGCGGCTCTTCGCCGTGTTGCCGGCACCCGAGAGTGACGAGGTCGAGGCGGACGCGAGCGTGCCCGTCGACGTCGTGCTCGACGACGTCGATTTTGCCGTCGTCAACAAGGCGCCCGGTCAGGTCGTGCACCCCGGCGCGGGACACCGTCACGGCACGTTGGTGGCCGGACTGCTCGCCCTCTATCCCGAGATGCGCGCGCTCAGCGACGAGGGCCTCTGTGATCCCCTGCGCCCGGGCATCGTGCACCGACTGGACAAGGGAACCTCCGGCGTCTTAGTCGTCGCGAAGACGCCGGAGGGCTTTACCAACCTGAGCGCCCAGCTGGCCGAGCGACTCATGGAGCGTACCTATTACGGAATGGTCGAGGGTCACGTGGCCGAAGAGCGCGGTGTGGTTGACGCACCGATCGGACGCTCGACGCGGACACCGACCGTCATGGCGGTGCGCGCCGATGGTCGGGCGGCACGAACCGGCTACGAGGTCATCGCGCGCATCGAGAAGCCGCACGCCATGACGTTGTTGCGTTTGCAACTCGACACGGGACGAACCCATCAGATCCGCGTGCACTTGGCGACCATCGGGCATCCGGTCGTGAACGATCCGCGCTACGGTCATCGACGCGAGAAGCGATTGCCCGAGGACCGATTTTTCTTGCACTCGAACACACTGGCGTTCGCCCATCCGCGAACTGACGAATGGATCACGACGAGCGTGCCCCTCCCGCCGGACCTGCGAGTGCTGGTACCGCCGTCGGTGGAGTTCTAAGCGACTTCGCGCGCGGCCAAGACGGCCGAGTCCTCGCGAAGCAGCGTCAGGGCCTCTTCTTCGGCGCGACGCACGCGACGAACACCGATGTCCATCTTGGTCGCCGTCGCCTGGAGTGAGAGGGGAGTGGCGCCGTTGAGACCGAAGCGCAGGTTCAACACCTCACGCTGCAGGTCGTTCAACTTCTCGAGCGCGCCGTGGAGCTGGTCGTCCATCATGGTCTGCTCGATGTCGCCGACCCAGTCGTGCTGGCTCGGGGCGACGAGGTCACCCAACGTGGTCGCGGAGTCCGAGGACGCGGGCTGATCGAGGCTCGCCGTCACGCCGGCCAACCCGTGCAGGTTGTCGCGCTCGGCCTTAGTCATGCCCGTGGCTTCACTCAGCTCGTCGTCAGTCGGCTTGCGGCCGAAGATCGAGGTCAACTCGGCGGTGGTCGCTTCGAGGCGCTGCAGCTGTTCGCCGACTTCGAGTGGGATACGAATGGTCCGTCCGTGCTGTTGGACGGCGCGCTGGAGGGCTTGGCGAATCCACCAGGTCGCGTACGTGGAGAACTTGAAGCCCCGTTCCCAGTCGAACTTTTCGACCGCGCGCAAGAGTCCGAAGGTGCCTTCTTGGACGAGGTCGACCATCTCGACGCCACGGTCTTGGTAGCGTCGGGCCCAGTGCAACACGAGTCGCAGGTTGGCCGCGACCATCTGCTTCTTGGCCTCTTCGTCGCCGGCGGTAACGCGCTTGGCGAGTTCGACCTGTTCGTCGTAATTGGGCATCGGATAGCGGTCGAGGTCACGCATCAGGAGGCCCAACATGTCGTTGGTATTCACGGCGGATCGGCGGGGGGTGGTAATCACTTGAAACTCCTTACCTGTAATCGTAGACAGCACGCCAGTGGGCGGTAATTTCTCCTACGAACGTCTGCCTAATTTACCACTGCGAGTGGCGTACTTCAAGGCCCCTTTCATCTGAAAATCATAAGAATCTGACCTACGCACTGTGCGTTCGCTGGACCGGTCGACCGCCTCGCGCCTGAAGGACCATGTCGGCCAACGTGAAACTCGCCAGGTGCTCTCGCATGTGATTTCCGACGTCCGCCCAGACGCCCAGCAAGACGCACTGGCCCTCGTGGTCACAGGCGCCGTCCATGTGGGGTTCGCCGAAGTCGCCGGCGACGATGGGACCGTCAACCGCCGCGACTATTTCGGCCAGCGTGATCCGCTCGGCCGGTCGCGCGAGCACGTAGCCCCCGCCGACGCCCCGCTTGGAGCGCACGAGTCCGACGCCCTTCAAGCTCAAGAGGATCTGTTCCAGGTACGGCTGCGGAAGGCCGGTTCGTTGCGCCAAGTCGCGCACCGAGGTCGGCGTCGAGAGATCCGAGCCCAGGGCGAGGCTCAGTAGCGCCCGGCTCGCGTAGTCGCCCCTCGTCGAAACCCTCATTCCCTTAATCTACCGCCGAAAATCCGTAAAATCTCTTTGCGACTGAATTTTGAGTAGCCGGTCCCTGCCTTTTTCGTCGATGTGACAGGCCATATTTAGTATTCGAGAGTGGCAATTGAGAGAGCCCGTTGTCGGACAAATCGATTTCGACTCCACCCGACGAAACTTCAAAATCAAGCACTATTGCTCCAATTAGAACTTCAACGTGAGTTGTATAACGCGGCACTTGAGGAGCGGATCGGAGCCTGGCAGTGGGAGCGGCGCCCAGTCAAGTATTACGACCAAAGTCGAGAACTCGCAGGACTCAGAGAAATTCGACCTGAGGTGGTGTCTTCAGGAATCGTCTTATGCCGGGGTACGCTTAGGCGTCTCGATCGCGCTTACGCTGCATTTTTCCGCAGAGTCAAGCTGGGTGAAACGCCGGGTTTCCCAAGATTCAAGTCGGCGAGTCGCTTTGATTCTTTGCAGTGGGAAGACGCAAGCGGTTGGAAAGTGAAGATGCAGCACCGACGGCTCTACCTCTTGGGTATCGGTGAAATAAAAGCCAACTATTACCGGCCACTATCGGGCGAAGCTAGAGCCATCACGGTGAAACGCGAGGGAACAAAATGGTGGCTGAGTGTGCAATGCGTGAACGTTCCCACGATGCCTCTGGTACCAACATGTTGCGAAGTGGGCATTGACCTCGGGGTGAAGAATCAGGTCGCTACGAGTGAAGGCGAAATTAAGAAGGGAGAACACTTCGGCTTCAAAGCACAGTCCAAGCTCGCTTCCGCCCGGCGGAAACTCGGGACCAAACAACGTGGTTCGAATCGACGTCGCCGCCAAGTCGAAGTCGTTGTGCGACATCACCTCAAGGTCAAGAATCAACGCAGAAACGCCGCCCACCAATTAAGCCGGCAACTCGTTAATGAGTACGACTTCATTGCGCTCGAGAACCTCACAATCGTCAACATGGTGCGTGCACCGAAAGGAAAGCCCGACCCTGAGCGAGAGGGTTCGTATTTGCCGAACGGTGCAGCCAAGAAGGCCGGTCTCAACCGTTCTATTCACGACGCGGGGTGGGGACAACTCGTCTCATTACTGTCTTACAAGGCTGAGAGTGCCGGTAGGACAGTAGTGAGTGTGAATCCCCGCTTTACCAGTCAGACGTGTGCCGAATGCCACTACGTCGACGCCGGTAACCGGGTCAATCAAGAGGATTTTCGATGTCTCAAGTGTGGTCACTGTGATTACGCCGACATCAATGCCGCGCGTAACATCCTTCGGGCCGGTAGAGCCCTGCAGGCTTCGGCCTGCGCTGACTGAATCCAGTTCACTACCCATTTGTCTGGCACAGTGGAAGGGTGGAAGACGCCCCCAACGAGAACGTGACCGTGAACCCCGATGAAGTGCTCTCACCCGGTGAGGGCGAGAGTCCGAACGGGGACGAGAACTCCGACTTCATCAGCCAACCGGCCAAAGTGATGCGCATCGGATCGATGGTGAAATCACTCCTTGACGAAGCGCGCAGCGCGCCCCTGGACGAGGCCGGACGGGCACGTTTGCGCGAGATCTACGAGACCTCAATCAGCGAACTCTCCGGCGCCCTTTCGCCTGACCTCGGCACCGAGCTGGGCAAGATGGCGTTGCCGTTCAGCGCCGACGTTCCTACCGAGTCCGAACTGCGAATCGCCCAAGCGCAGCTCGTCGGGTGGCTCGAAGGACTCTTTCACGGTATCCAGGCGTCTCTCTTCGCCCAGCAGGCCGCCGCCGCCGCACAACTCGAGAAGTTGCGTGATCGTTCGCTCCCGCAGGGGGCTGGCGAGCCGCGCGCCGGCACGTACCTCTAGACGTGACCCGTGACACGTATTCGCTACTGTCGGCCGTGAACGAGCACCGACCTCGTCGCGTCACGAAAGGTTCCGTCCGCTGATGGCTGAGGGCTTCGTCCACCTCCACAACCACACCGAGTATTCGATGCTCGACGGGGCGGCGCGCGTGGAAGAGATGGTTCTGGCGGCCAAGACCGACGGACAGAGCGCGATCGCCATCACGGATCATGGCAACCTCTACGGCGTCATCGACTTCTACGAGACCTGTCGCAAGCACGACGTGACGCCGATCATCGGACTCGAGGCCTACATGGCGGCCAACTCGCGCTTCGACCGTCCGCCGCGGAGGGGCAAGATCGATGACACCGGGGGAGAGACCGAAGGGGGCCAGAAGCTCTACCACCACTTGACGTTGCTTGCGACCTCGAACCAAGGATACCGGAACCTGCGCGAACTCTCCTCACTCGCGTTCCTCGAGGGTTACTACTACAAGCCCCGGCTCGACTGGGACCTGCTCGAGCGCTACAACGACGGGCTCATCGCGACGTCGGGCTGCCTCGGCGGTGTCGTCCTCCAGGCCCTTCTGCACGACGACTACCCGAAGGCGCTCGAACTGGCCGGTCGACTCCAGAGCATCTTCGGCGGAGAGAACTTCTTCATCGAACTCCAGGATCACGGCCTGCCCGAACAGGTCCGCACCAATCCGCAGCTGCTGCAGATCGCCAAGGATTTGCGCGCACCGTTGGTCGCGACCAACGACCTGCACTACGTGCATCACGACGACGCCGAGATGCACGACGCCCTGTTGTGCATCGGCACCGGGTCGCTGGTGGCGGACCCGAACCGCTTCCGCTTCCACAGCGACCAGCACTACCTGAAGTCGGCCGCCGAAATGCGCTATCTCTTTCGCGACCTTCCCGAGGCCTGCGACAACACGCTTCGCATCGCCGAGCGCGCCTCGGTCACGATCGAATTCGACAACGACGCGTTGCCCGAGTTCCCGATCCCCGAGTCATTTCGAGGCGACACGCACAAGGAGGGAGCTAACCGCCTACTCCGGGACCTCGTGATGCGAGGGGCCCACGAACGATACGGCGAACACCTCAGCGACGAGGTCGTCGCGCGATTGGAGAAGGAGCTCGGCGTCGTGGCCGACATGGGCTTCTCGGACTACTTCCTCGTCGTGTGGGACCTCATCCGTCACGCCCGCGAGAAGGGGATTCGAGTCGGACCCGGTCGGGGGTCCTCGGCGGGCTGTTGCATCGCGTACTGCCTACGCATCGTCGACCTCGACCCGATTCGCTACGGATTGATCTTCGAACGATTCTTGAATCCCGGACGTCGTTCGATGCCCGACATCGACATGGACTTCGACGAACGATTCCGTGGCGACATGATCCGCTACGCCGCCGAGCGTTACGGCTCGGACCACGTGGCCCAGATCGTCACGTTCTCGACGATCAAGGCGCGCGCCGCGGTGCGCGACGCCGCGCGCGTGCTCGGGTACCCGCCCCAGCTCGGCGACAAGATCGCCAAGGCGATGCCCCCGCTCGTCATGGGTCAGGACCTGCCCCTCGAGGCCTGCTTCAAGCCGACCCCCGGCTACGAGGGCCGTTTCGTCGAGGCGGCCGAACTTCGCAATCTCTACGACAGCGACGCCGAGGTGAAACACTCGATCGACGTCGCGATGGGTTTTGTCGACAAGCGGCGCCAAGACGGCATTCACGCGGCCGCCGTCGTGATCACCAAAGAGCCCATGCTCGACTACGTGCCGGTGCAACGAAAGTCCGGCCCGTCCGGGTCGGGTGAGGACGCGCCCATCGTCACCCAGTACGAGGCGACTGCGATCGAGAAGCTCGGACTGTTGAAGATGGACTTCTTGGGACTGCGCAACTTGGCGATCATCGAACGCGCGCTCGAGAACATTCGTCGCCGACACGGCGTTGAAGTGGACATCGACAACGTCGCCCTCGATGACCCAAAGGTCTATGAGATGTTGCGATTGGGAAACTCGATCGGCATCTTCCAACTCGAGGGCGACAAGATGCGCCAGCTCATGCGTCGCCTCGCGCCCACCGGCTTCGACGACATCGCGGCCCTCAACGCGTTGTACCGACCGGGTCCGCTCTCGGAGAACGTGCACAACGACTACGCCGATCGCAAGAACGGCCGCCAGGCCGTGACCTACGACCACCCGGATCTCGAAGCGATCCTCGGTGAGACCTCGGGTCTCATGATCTACCAAGAGGACATCATGCGCGTCGCGACCACGATCGCGGGATTTTCGATGACTGAGGCCGACGACCTGCGAAAGGCCTGTTCGAAGAAGATCCGCGAGATGATTCGAGCGCAGCGCTCGAAGTTCGTCGACGGAGCCGAGCGCGAAGGCTACGGTCGCGAACTCGGTGAGGCGATCTTCAACAAGATCGAACCGTTCGCCGACTACGCCTTTCCGAAGAGCCACGCCTACGGCTACGCCCTGCTCGGCTATCAAGACGCGTGGCTCAAGGTGAACTATCCCGTTGAGTACATGGCGGCGCTACTGACGTCATTTCGCGACGACAAGGACAAGACCTCGGTCTATCTGAACGAAGCGCGTCAGATGGGGATCACCGTCGGGGTGCCCAACGTGAACGAGTCCTTCGCCGAGTACGCCCCGAGCCTCTCCCAGGACCAGACGATCCTCTTTGGCTTGGCCGCGGTGCGCAACGTCGGCGAAGCGCTCGTAGAGAAGATCGTGAGCGAACGCGAGGCCCACGGACAGTTCAGCTCGATCTATGACTTCGTGCGTCGCGTCGACCCGATGGTCCTCAATCGCCGAACGATGGAGTCCCTGATCAAGGCCGGTGCCTTCGACGCCCTGGGCGTGCCGCGACTGGGCTTCTTGTTGAAGGTCGACGAGATCTGTGACGTGACGCTCTCGCGGCGACGCGACCACTCGCTCGGCATCACGACGCTCTTCGCCGCCTTCGGCGAGGGTGACGGTCACGACTGGGAGGGGACCGACGTCGCGATCTCCGACATCGAATTCGACAAGGCCGTGAAGCTCGACTTCGAGCGCGAGATGCTGGGGACCTACATCTCGGATCACCCACTCTATGAGGTCGAGAGTCAACTGGCGATGAAGACCGACGGCTCGATCATCAGCGTGCGCGAGCGCGGCGAAGAGTTGGCCCACACCGGAAAAGCCGTCACCGTGGGTGGCATTCTCGCCGAGGTCCAGATCCGCACGACCAAGATGGGCAAGCAGTACGCGCGCGTCGTCTTAGAAGACCTCGGCGCGTCGATGGAGATCAACTTCTCTGCGAACAACTTCGAGAAGTTCAGTGGATTCCTCGCCAAGGACAACATCGTGCTGGTGAAAGTTCGCCCGGGATTCGAAGAGGAGCTCCGATTCAGCGCACTCGACGTCGAACTTCTGAGCGTCGAACGCGGCAACGAGGACCTTCGTTTGGCCCTGCGTCCCGAGGACCTGACCCAGACCTCGATCGCCACGCTTCGCGAGATACTGTCGCGTTATCCCGGTCGATCGGCGGTGATCGTCGAGACCGGCACCACCGGCAAGGCCTTCAAACTGGGTCCGGAGTTCAACGTGAACATCGCGAGTGTCGTTGCCGATTTACGCACTGAATTCGGTCGAAACGTCATTAAGGCCTAGCCGGTCGGACAGTTGTGTAAAGAGTCGTAGAATGTATTCCTATGGCAATGACCGTCTCTACGAAGGACACCACCGCACTCAGCGACGCAGAACTCGCCGAGATGGCCGATCTCTGCGTCGATCGCGAGCCGAATTTCGACATCGGCTTTCTGTCCAAGCAGCGCGAGGAGTGGGTGCTGGTCACCCAGGTGCGCGAGGGAAACAAATTACGCGGCTACTCGTTTTGCACGTTGGAGCGCATCGGCGGCACGCCGTCGCTGCTCGTCGGACTGTTGCTCGTGGACCGAAACGCCAAGAGCGACCAAACACTGAAGGCGATTCTGCACGACCAATTCCGTCGGGCGCTTCTGGCCTTTCCGGACGAGGACGTGCTGCTCGGTTCACGCCTCACCTCACCCGACGGCTTTCGCGCCTTCGCCGGACTCGAAGACGTGGTACCACGACTCGGGTACAAGCCGACGGGCGAAGACCGCGCGTGGGGCCGACGCCTCGCCAAGCGCTTCGGTTCCGAGAAGTCGATCGACGACAAGACCTTCATCATGACCGTCTCGCCGGGACCGGTCGGCGGACTCGACTACATCGCGTCCAAGGGGCCAATTCCCGACGGCGTCGCGACGTTCTTCGCCGGCGTGAAGCCCCACAAGGGCGAGCGCCTCGTGGTCTTTGGCTGGGCCATGGCCGAGTCGTTGGCCTCGGGCAAACTGCCCAAGTAACTCAACCCCGGGGCAGTAATCCGGTGCAGCTCTTGTAGCAGTGGCCGTCGATCGGCTTGGACAGCGTCGTCAACACGTAGGTCGGTCGAAAGCCGAGGGCCGACGCCAGGTCTTTTCCCGCGAGTGACGGACGGCGCGTCGCTTCCATGGTCCGAATGGCGTGCGCGTCCTCACAGAGCAACCACACGTCGTCGCCGAACCACCCGAAGCGCACCCACGTGGATCCGTCATCGTGTCGGCGAAGGAGTTGCGGGCCACGATCGGCCGCGATGAGAGCGACGCTCGGCCGTTCGCCGCGGAACTCCCAGTAGGGCGCGCTCGGACCCCGAAATCCGAAGAGCGGACCGTCGGCCGGGCTGGCCAACTGTTCGAGCCACCGACGCACCCGTCGACCGTGGTAGGTCCCGAGGCGACGCGGTAAGTCGGCCAGGGTGACCGCCTCCGGTTGGGCGAGGTCGTTTCGTTCGATGTCCTCGGCCAGTTCTCCTTCGACGATGTCGAAGACCGCGAGGTCCGTCACGTAATCCGACGGCCAGGGAATACGCCAGCGCACGATGGCGTGGGACTTGAGATCGACGACCGTGGTCGTTTCGTTGGTCGATCCGAGGACGAGACCGTAGACGGTGGCGCCCCCCGTGAGTTCCACCGTGTCGCGCTGGGGCATGCGTTCGACGAGGCGCTTATTGGCCCGAGCCGCGGGGTCACGAGTGAAGATCGGCATCAGGCTCCTACGATACGCAACTGCTCGCACAGTGCGGTGACGGTGTCGACCGGCATCTGGCACTCGCCCGCGCGACAGACGTACGCGAAGCCCGGGAGGCGGTTCTCGAGCAGCGCCAGTGACCCGGTGCCCGTCACGAGGACGGCTCGCCTCGTGACGGACCCTCGCACGTACTCGGACAACATGTTCGGCTCTCCCGGAATCACGACCTCGACGCCCGACAACGCGAACCCCGCTGCCTCGAGGAGGTCGGGTACCGCGCCGGGATGTGACGCCAGCAGTGACGCCGCCAGTTCGACGAGACGTTGGGCGACCACGAGCATTTCTTGATCAGCGGTGCAGAGCGAGAGTCGAGCGAGCGCCCGGCACGCCACGGCGTGACTCGACGGCGTGGCCCCGTCAAAGATCTCCTTGGGTCGCGCGTGGAGGTCGGTCACGAGGTCGCTGCGCGAAAAGATCCCGTGGCCGACGTGTGGATTTCGAGACGTGGGAACCTCGCCGTCCCAATAGTGCTCGAGCAAGAATGCCGCGCCCGTGCCCGCGTGCGACAACCACTCGTCGTCGCCGGTGCTCTCGAAGGCGTCGACGTAGGCGTCGACCAACCAGGCAACGTCGCTCGCGCTCGCGTGGGCCCGTCGGCTTTCGGTGCGCCACCAGACCCCGTCGCTCCAGTGCGTTCGGCGAAGCGACTCGAGCAGTGATACGCCGCGCTCGACGTAGGGCGCGACGCCGCTCATGAAGAGGGCCGACGCGAACATCGCGTTCCACTCGAGGATCACTTTCTCGTCGCGGCCGGGTTGGGCTCTCGAGGCGCGTGATCGGCGCAGCGACTCGCGCGCGCCCGCGAGGGCGACGGGCGTCGTGAACGGCTCGGCGTCGGCGAGTCGAGGGATCGAACGACCTTCGAATGCTCCCGGCTCTTCGATTCGCCAACGTCCCAGCGAGGCGTCAAGGTCGTCGAGGCCACCGTCTCGCTCGAGCGCGGCGGCGACTTCGTGCGGGGTCCAGGTGACGTGAGAGCCTTCGACGCCGCCGGCGTCGGCGTCGAGTGCCGAGGCGAATCCCTGGTCGACGGCCAGGTCACTCACGACGAAGGCAATCGTGTCGAGAGCGACGTCGTACCACTCGCGGTGGTCGCACGCCGCCGACGCGCGTAAATACGCGCGAGCCAGCAGTGCCTGGTCACTCAGCATCTTCTCGAAATGGGGGACGTGCCACTGCGCGTCCACGCTGTAGCGCGCGAATCCACCGCGCAGATGGTCATAGATCCCTCGACGGGACATCGCGTCGAGTGTTCGTTCGACGGCCAGACGCGCTTGGTCGTCAGTGAATTCCAAGAGCGCCTCGACGTAACTCGGACGCGGGAATTTCGGTGCGTCACCGAAGCCACCTTCGGCGTCGACACGATCAACGAGTTCGTCACGCAGAAGCTGTCGCGACACCGCGAGGTCGAGCGTGTCGGTGAACGGCGCGAGGTGGTCGATGAAACTCACGTCGCGTTCGAGGGCGCGCGAGAGTTCCATCGCCTGGCGTTCGACCTCGTCGCGACGATCGGTCCAGGCGTCGTGCATTGCGTGCAACAGACTGGTGAAGGCAACTTGGCCGTATCGAGCGACCGGGGGATAGTACGTACCCGCCATGAAGGGCCGACCGTCGGGCAGCAAGAAAACCGACATCGGCCAACCGCCGTGACCGCTCACCAACTGCGTCGCCGCCATGTAGAGGGCGTCGACGTCCGGCCGCTCCTCGCGATCGACCTTTATCGAGATGAAGTGTTCATTCAAGACCGCTGCGACGTCGGCATCCTCAAAGGATTCGTGGGCCATGACGTGACACCAGTGGCACGCGGCGTAGCCGATTGACAAGAAGATCGGACGGTCGAGTCGGGTGGCTTCGTCGAGGGCCATTTGGTCCCACGTCCACCAGTCGACTGGGTTCTCCGCGTGCTGGCGCAGGTACGCGCTCGAGGCCCCGGCGAGTCGATTGGTCACCGATCAAGCGTAGGGGTCCCTCCGACACCCGGCGCTCTGACATACCCCAGAGTGCTCGCGCCACGACGCGGCCTTCTCAGGTCTCAGAAACAGGACCATCGTCACGTGCATTGGCGTGATATTCCGGCGTCGACCGAATGCCTGATCGAGGTCTCGGCGACCCGCCGGCGCGCGACGACGACTACTCGGCCAGCGCATTCGAACCTCACTGGCGTTGCGGTCGCTGGTGGCCGCGCGCGGCGACGGCGCCCGGCGGGTACCGGATCAAGAATTGGAATCGACGAAGGCGACGTCAATTCGGCTATCGGGAGGTGTTCGAACTCTCGATGGGGCCGAAGTAGGTAGCCTCGAGTCCGACTCCGGCATCGAGAGAATGGGATTGATTTATGACCGCGCCACTGCGTTGGGGAATCATCAGTACCGGTGGGATTGCCCGTACCTTCGTGAATGACCTCCAATTCACCGATAGCTGTGTCGCCGTCGCCGTGGGTTCGCGAACACTGGAATCGGCCAACAGTTTCGGTGACCAATTCGGCATCGCGCATCGATACGGTTCGTACGAGGAACTGGTGCGGGACCCTGAGGTCGACTGCGTCTACGTCGGCACACCCCATCCGATGCATTTCGAGAACGCCATGCTGGCAATGGCGAGCGGAAAGCCGGTGCTGGTGGAAAAGGCGTTTACCATGTCCGAGCACGAAGCGAATGAGCTCATCGAGGTGGCGCGCGCGAAGAAACTCTTCTTGATGGAGGCCATGTGGACGAGGTGCCTGCCTCACGTCGCCGCCGTCAAGGACTTGATCGCCGCCGGGGAACTCGGTGACATCGTCGCGGTGCAAGTCGACCACGGCCAGTACTTCGATTATGACCCGGCGTCACGTTTGTTCAGCCCGGAGCTCGGCGGCGGTGCGCTCTTGGATCTCGGTGTGTACCCGGTTTCGTTCGCGTCGATGCTCTTAGGTACGCCGTCGAAGATCGAGAAGATGATTGAGTGGGCACCTTCGGGGGTCGATCGCCAGGTTTCGATGATTTTCGGATATTTGAACGGTGCGCAGGCATATCTCAACACGACGTCTGCCGCGAAGACCCCTACAACCGCGACCATTTCCGGCACCAAGGCCCGGATTGAGATCGACGGGGACTTCTACGCGCCTTCGGCCTTTACGTTGATCACGCGAGGAGGCGATTCTCGTCGCTTCGAGTTCACGACACAGGGTCGTGGACTCCACTTCGAAGCCGCGGAGGTGGCACGTTGTCTTCGCAGCGGACTGTTGGAAAGTCCGCTCATGCCGCTCGGCGAGACGGCGTCGATCATGCGCACCATGGAGTCGATACTGGGGCGCTAGCAAGACCCGACTCGAGGGAATCCATGGCGCAACGATGGTGGCGGGTCTTCGATTGGGAGTTGGGTTCGGCTTTGGAGGACGCCATGAGACTTGTCTCACACGTTCCACGTTCGGCCGTCGCTCGTTGACAGGGCGCGAAGACACGTCATCTCCCAAGAGCGGCGCAATCCCTGAGAGACGCCCCACGTTCAACTATCGAATGGGATCGATGGCGGAGGGTGCGTTTTCGTCATGACGATGACCAACGCGCACGTCAGAGAGAAGGCCCTTGGCCTTGGGCATTCTTCGCGCAACTACACCACTGCGTTGGACTTGGACCGGGCGATTCGTACTCGCGGCGACAGTCCAACTCGTTCAGGCCGGCGGAGAGGACTTTTGGCCCTAGGTATATTTGGGAGGTGAACTGAACTGAGCGATCCGAGATGCTATCTTCACTTGTCGGCATCGCTTTTCACAGGATGTTCACAAAGATGTAAATTGAAATCGGCATCGCATTGATGCCTCTAATTGGTTGGGGGACTATGAAATTCAAGACAGGAAGGGCTCTCGCCTGCGTCGCGTTGGCCGGCAGTTTTGTCGTCACAATGTTGCCGAGCGTGAGCTCCGCTAGCACCAAGACCGTCAGTGACAGCACGTTCAATACGAGCTTCTCGACGATGAAGTACCTGAAGAGCATCGTTGCCAAGGGTAAGGGCAGCATTGCCGTTATATTGCCCGACACGGTCTCTTCGGCTCGATACACGGAGTTCGACGCACCGTACCTGAAGCAGGCGTTCAAGGCTGCTGGGCTGACGACGAAGCAGTACATCGTGCAGAACGCTCAGGGAAGTGACACGACTCAGTACACGGACGCCCAGGCGGATATCTCCAAGGGCGCAAAGGTGCTGTTGTTGGACGCACTTGACTCGACGACGGGTGCCATTATCGAGGCGTACGCCAAGGCTCGTGGTGTCAAGGTGATCGACTACGACCGTCTGACACTCGGTGGAGCGCGTAGTTACTACGTCAGCTTCAACAACGTTGCGGTTGGAACGTTGATCGGCAAAGGCGAGACGAGTTGTATCACCGCTTGGGGCGTCTCGGCTCCTCTCATCTACGTGATGAAGGGTTCACCCACCGACAACAACGCGACTCTGTTCGCTCAGGGCTACAACGCGGTACTCAGCGCTGCCGGCTACACCACGGCTGCTGGCAAGGTTGTCGATGAGAACACTGGCACCTGGACTCCTTCGGTTGCATTGACCGACTTCCAGGGTGCGTACGCAGCTAATCCGAAGATCAATGCAGTTGTGACGCCTAACGACGAGAACGCCGCGCCGATCATCAGCTACCTGCAGAGTCAGGGTCTGCCACCCAAGAAGATTCCGTTCACGGGTCAAGACGCGACGTTGGTCGGTTTCCAGAACATCATCTCTGGTTACCAGTGTGGCACCGTCTACAAGCCAATCTGGCTCGAGGCGCAGGCCGCTGCTGCATTGGCCGTCTACCTTCGTGCTGGCATCAAGCCACCGGCGGGTCTGGTAAACGGGACGTCAACCGACTCCGGTGCGCTCATCACCAGCCTGAAGAAAGTGCCGTCAGTTCTGCTGGTTGCGACTTGGGTCACAGCTTCGAACGTTGAGAAGACCGTGATTCACGACAAGGTGATCAAGGCGTCCGACCTGTGCACGTCGTCTGCTCCTACGGTCAAGGGCGCCACGCCTGCGACCTACGCCGCAGACTGCACCACCTACGGCATCAAGTAGTCGAAAGAACATGAGCTCGAACCCCGAGCCGTCATACCTCTCAGCGTCCTCTAGTGGACCCTCGGAGTATGACGGCTCGGGGGACGAGCCATCGACAATGCTGTTGAGCCTGCGCGGGATTTCGAAGAACTTCGGTCCCGTGCAGGCGATTCAGGGCGTGAACCTCGACGTTCCTGCCGGGAAGGTCACTGCTCTCATTGGGGACAACGGCGCTGGGAAATCGGTCCTCATCAAGACCATTTCCGGGATCTGGGAACCATCGGCCGGCCATATCTACTGGAAGGGCGATGAAATCCACGTCCACACGCCTCGAGACGCCACGGACTTAGGCATCGCAACCGTTTATCAGGACTTGGCGCTGTGCGACAATCTCGACATAGTGCAGAACATGTATCTGGGTCGAGAAGAGACCAAGTTCGCGATGCTCGACGAAATCAAGATGGAGCTTTCGACGAACCAGTTGCTGAAGGACCTGTCGGTCTCAACGGTGAAATCCGTTCGTCAACTCGTGGCGTCGCTTTCGGGCGGACAGCGACAGGCCGTTGCAGTAGCTCGAGCCGTGATGCGCGACTCCCAATTGGTGATCATGGACGAGCCCACCGCGGCACTCGGCGTCTCCCAGACCCATCAGGTTCTTCAACTCATTCGCACCCTGTCGTCGCGGGGCATCGCGGTGCTGGTCATCTCGCACAACCTCAATGACGTGTTCGGCGTTGCCGACCGCATTGCGGTCATGCACCTTGGCACGCTGTGCAGCAGTGGTCCAATCTCGAATTATGACTCGCAGAGCGCTGTAGAACTCATCACCACCGGCCACTCCAGTCGTGTGCCGTCAACGCTTGTCGCAAGCCCTTAAACGGAAGGTAGTGGCGCCTTGACTGTCCACCGAGAAGACGACCCCACCCTGCACGCTGCTCCTCTCAATGAGAGCGGCGGCGCCAAGTCGTTGCTCAAGTTGCTCCGAAGGGGCGACAGTGGAATGGTGCCGATCCTCATTGGGCTCCTCATCCTGGTTGTCTACTTCCAGATCAGGGACTCTGCCTTCCTGTCGTCAGGCAATCTGGTGAATCTCTTCGTGCAAGCGACTATCTTCATCCTTCTCGGCATGGCCGAGATCTGGGTACTGCTCCTCGGAGAGATCGACCTGTCCATCGGGATTACCTCGGTGCTCGGAGGAGCGATCGCGGTAATACTGACCGACCAGCAGTTTCACTGGTCGTGGTTTCTCGCCTTGCCGTTCAGCGTCATCTCGGTCACGGCCATCGGCGCGCTCTACGGGATCATCGTCGTCCGGCTGAAAGTCCCTTCGTTCATCGTCACGCTCGCCGGCTTCCTTTCGTTCCAAGGCGTCCTCATCTACCTCGTCGACTCTCAAGGCACCGGCGGGACGATTACCGTTCACGAAAAGGTCTTGTACGACCTGGTCTACGGGGAGTTGACCACTTTGTGGACCTGGATATTCGTGGTGGCGGGCGTCGCATTCATGAGCTACCGAATGATCAAGGTTGACATGAACCGTCGCTCCAGCGGTCTAGTCACGGATCCTCTGGCGTTCGTCATTGCGAAGGTTGTGGTGCTCGCTGCAGCCGGCATTACAATCGTCCTCGTCTTCAACGCGAACCGGGGCACCTTTGTGCCGTTGCGGGGGATGCCGTTCGCGATCCCCGTGGACTTAGCCGTGCTCTCGTTCGGAACATTCATCCTGACCAGGACCAGGCCCGGGCGGTACATCTACGCCATCGGTGGCAACTCCGAGGCCGTGCGCCGTGCCGGTGTGCCGGTGGATCGGTATCGCCTCTTGGCGTTCTGCCTGACCGGTTTGACCGGCGGAATCGGCGGACTTCTGTACGTGTCGAACCTGAACGGCGTCAACGATGGACCGCCCAGCACCTTGACCCTCTACGCGATTGCTGCGGCGGTGATTGGCGGGACGAGCCTCTTTGGCGGACGCGGCAAGATGATCAACGCCGTCGTTGGGGGCATTATCATTGCAGCGATCTATAACGGCATGGCCCTCTTGAGTATGAGCGCCTCGGCGCAGTACATCATCACCGGCGCCGTGCTCCTCGCCGCCGTGACAATCGACGCGTTGGCTCGTCGCCGATCAGCGAATAACTAGCACAACCCGGCAACCAGGTCGTGAGTCACTAATCGAATCTCCAAGGTCAGAAAGCTTTCGTTATTGGCGCCAGTCGGGGCATCGGGTTGGCGATAACAGTCCGGGTACTTATCCGCAAGCGAACACGTCGACGGAGTTTCTCTACGTGGCAATCGAAAGCGTCAAAACGCGCGGGGTGCGGCGTGAACGTTGCGCAGCGCACCGCAAGCGGCCTTAGTGGAGGTTCGTGAGCACGCTCCGTCGGATCTTGCCGTTGGCGGTGCGCGGTATCGCCGCGACGTAGCGGATCTCCTTGGGCTTTGCCCACGGTCCGATGCGCTCGTTCGCGAGGCTCCGGATGGACTCATCGAGGTTCGAGCCGTCACTCACCACCATCGCGACGACGCGCTGACCCCACTCGCGGTCATCAACGCCGGTCACGGCGACGTCGCGGACGCCGGCGATCGTGGCGATCACCGACTCGAGTTCCTCGGGCCATAGCTTCTCCCCACCGGTGTTGATGACGAAGCCCAGTCGACCCCTCACCGACACTCGATGATCGTTTACCTCGCCAGCGTCACCGGTCGGGAACCAGTCGTCGCGTCCGTCGGGGCCCGTTACCTGCGGTTTCGGGCCGTCGCGATACGAGCGAAAGAGCGTCGGGCTTCGTACGCAGATCTCGCCCTCGACGCTCGCGACCTCGACGCCGGGGAGGGCCACGCCGTCATAGACAATGCCCGACCCGGTCTCGGTCATGCCCCACGTCGTGATGACGTTCGCGGGCAGTGCCGTGGGAGGTCGCGCGCCGCCCAGTAGGACCGTGTGAAAGCCGCTCACGTCGTGACGGTTGAGTTGGGTCCGCACGACCGA